>JBNMIE010000026.1:0-23922 GCA_050873125.1 Prevotella sp. | reverse complement strand
ATGCCAAGGCTACACTGAAGGTGGAGAACAACAAAAACTATAAACTCCTGGTCGACGGCAATCTGATGCCAGGCATTGGCAGCCATCAGCTCACCCTGTTGCCCGCCACCCACACCGTCGAGGTGAGATATGGCGGAACAGTTGTTCCGAAAATCACCGTCCACACCGACTCTGCCAACACCGTCACGCTGCCCACAGACGGCAAGCGCCTCTACACGCTCAGCGACGTGATGTACAACACGCGGGTGGTGGGAGCCTCTCTCTCGCCCAACGGGAAATACATGATTTCGGTCTACCGCACCACGCTGAAGAACGGCAGTCAGAACACCTTATATAGACTGACCACCCGGCCGGGCAACAAGGTGGTGGCGGAATCGCCGTCGCCCATGGCGTGGATGCCGCGCAGCAACCGCTATATGGTGGAGCGGCAGAGCCTGAAAGGACGCTCGCTGGTGGCGATAGATCCGGCGACAGGGCAGGAGCAGGTGTTGGTGGAGCAGCTCCCCATGGGCAGGTACCGCATGGCGCCCACCGAGGATTTCCTCGTTTTCACCACCACCCAGAACGGTCCACGAGAGCGTCAGGACGTGTTTGAGGTGATCGACCCCGACGACCGCCAACCCGGATGGCGCAACCGCACATCGCTCTCGCTCTACGACCTGAAGACGCAATCGATGCAACCGCTGACCTTTGGCCACAGCAATGTGCAGCTTCTCGACATCTCCTCAGACGGCAAAAAGGTGCTTTTCAGCGTCAGCCGACGCCGTTTGGAGAAGCGCCCCACCACGTTGATGTCTGTCTACAGCCTCGACTTGAATACGATGAAAGCCGATGAAATCGTGAAAAACGACGGATTCATCAACACCGCCGCCTATTCTCCCGACGGCCGTTCGCTGCTCGTGTCTGGCTCGCCCGAATGTCTCGATGGTATCGGCAAAAACGTGCTTGAGGGACAGACACCGAGCATGTTTGACTATCAACTCTATCTCGTCGACGCCCAGACGCACCAAGCCAAGGCACTGACAAAGACTTTCGATCCCAACGTGAAGGATTTCCGGTGGTCCAAGGCCGATGGAATGGTCTATTTCATGGCAGAGCATAAGGATTCTGTCTGCTTGTATAGATTAAATCCTTACTCTGATAAAATAGCAAGAATCGCTGTGGGTGAGGATGTTGTGGAAGGTTTTAATCTTGCTGGCGCATCGACGGAAATGGTGTGGTGGGGACAGAGTGCCTCCAACTCCGACCGCCTCTATGCGCTCGACACCAAGAGCCGCAAATCGACGCTCCTCGATGATGTGAGCGCGCGCAACCTGCAGGACATCACTTTGGGCGACTGCCGCCCGTGGACCTATAAAACCTCGCGTGGCGACATGCTCACCGCCCGCTACTATCTGCCGCCCCATTTCGATGCCTCCCGGCAGTATCCGATGATAGTCAACTACTACGGCGGATGCTCGCCCATTAGCCGCAACTTGGAGAGCCGCTATCCGGCACACGTCTATGCCGCCCAAGGCTACGTGGTGCTGGTGCTTGAGCCGAGTGGCTGCACCGGTTTCGGACAGGAGTTTGCCGCTCGCCATGTGAATGCCTATGGCGACTACACGGCAGACGACATCATCGAGGGAACCAAGCTTTTCTGCGAGCAACACCCCTGGGTGAACAGCAAGAAGGTGGGATGTATCGGTGCCTCGTATGGCGGATTCATGACCCAGTATCTGCAGACCAAGACCGACATCTTCGCCGCAGCCATCTCCCATGCCGGCATCAGCGACATCACCGGCTACTGGGGCTTCGGCTATTGGGGCTATTCTTATAATGAGGTGGCGGCAGCCGACAGCTATCCTTGGAACAACAAGGAACTCTATGTGGACCACAGTCCGCTCTACAATGCCGACAAGATACACACGCCGCTGCTCTTCCTCCACGGCACCGCCGACCACAATGTGCCCACCGCGCAGAGCGTGGCAATGTATACGGCGCTCAAACTGCTCGGCAGGGAGACCGCTCTCGTCGAGGTGACAGACCAGGACCACCACATCATGGACTATGCCAAACGCGTGCGCTGGGAGCATACTATCTATGCCTGGTTTGCCAAATGGCTGCAGGACGACCCCACATGGTGGAATGCCATGTATCCCAAGAAGAACTTGTAACGTCGGCATAACCGACTGAAAATCAATAGCCGTTCCCCATTTCTGTGATGCCGAAACAGGGGAGCGGCTATTGAAATCATCATTTTTAGGTATTGCGGACGTTTCAGACAATTCTTAACTTTGCACCCGTTAAGAATTGAAGAAAATGAAAATACTGAATTTCGCCCTTGCGGGAGGCCTCAGCCTTTGCGCAATGACATCATGGGCTATGAACGACCCCGAGACGTCTGCCCTTCAGACAATTGATCCTGACACAACCACAGTGGCTGCCAACAGCAGTGCGGAAGAGAAGACTCCCGTCTTTTCCGGTAATCTTTATACGGAAGTGAACTATGGTCACAAGCGATTCTCCGAGAACCGCCAACGCTGGGATTTCCCCCATTTCATCCTCTCTGCCCAGGTCAACCTCGGCAGTTGGAGTCTGGTCGCCGAACTGGAATATGAGCGTTTCTTCGACGATGGCGAGTGGCAGGACAAGTTTAAGGACTGCTTCTTCAAGAACAAACTCTACATCAACAAGCGCTTCTCCGATGCCATCCAGGCTAAGTTGGGCATCCTCGACGCACCGGTGGGCTTGACCAACGCCGGCGGTCCCGCCCTGACCATCTACGACCCCGAGTCGGAGGCGATGATGCTGCCCATGTCGTGGCACGAACACGGAGTGGGCGTGTGGGGAAACATCGGCAACTGGTCTTACGCCCTGTCGGGCCTGTTCTATATGGACGCTCCCTTGCGCCGCTCCAAGGCACTCGGTGTGGCTGCCCGTGTGGACTATTCCGCACCCTGTGGCGTGCGGTTGGGCGTGAGTGGCTATAAGGGCACCTCGTCAGCAGGAATGGTCTGCTACACCCGTCCGGACTATGTCGGAACAGATGGTTTAACCTATGCAGCCTTTGACTTTGATTATCAGAAGAATGGATGGACGATAGACGGCTCATACATCTATTCGACAGACTGCCAGGCAATGGGCTATGGCATTGAGGCTGGCTACGACCTGATGACCCTGTTCCCCTCGGCTCCGAAAAACCTCAGCGTGGTGCCGCTCGCCCGCTACGACGGCTTCAATGCTAACGGCTTCACGACGATGAACAAATGGACGGTGGGCGTCAATGTGACACCGCTCAAGGGACTCGACATGAAATTCCAGTATGGTTCGCGCCACAATTGTGGACAGGACATCGACGCCTCGCTGGACATCAGCGTGGGCTATACGCTGAACTTCTAAAATCCCGCCCCACCCTTGCCGCCAAAGGCGCGAGGGTGGGGACACAAGCGCGAAGAACGGGAAATATATGATAATTTAGCAAAGAAAACGTGATTTTTTGTAAAAAAACGACAAGCACACTTTGTGTTTGAGGGATTTATTTGTAATTTTGCAACGCAAATATCATATATATGAAGAAAACCATTCTTACGGCTGTGTGCGGAGCCTTGCTTTTCTCAAGTTGCGCACACGAGTTCAATCAGGTCTATAAGAGTCCGGATAACAGCTACAAATACGAATATGCCAAGGAGTCATTCGCATTGGGCAAGTATCAGCGGGCCATCACTTTGCTTACCGACCTGATCAATATCCAGAAAGGCACCAACAAGGCAGAGGAGAGCCTCTATATGCTCGGCATGGCGCAATATCTCAGCAAAGACTATGAGAGCGCTTCCGAGACATTCAAGAAATACACCAAATCCTATCCCCGTGGCATCTATGCGGAACAGGCATTCTACTACGTGGGACAGAGTTTGTATATGAGTACGCCGGAGCCTCGTCTCGACCAGACTCCGACCATCGCTGCCATTGCGGCTTTCCAGGACTATCTCGACCTTTATCCCAATGCCAGCCTCAAGGGCATCGCCCAGCAGCGTCTCTTCGAGTTGCAGGACAAACTGGTGAAGAAGGAATTGCTCTCCGCCAAACTCTACTACAATCTTGGTTCCTATTTCGGCAACTGCACCGATGGCGGCAGCAACTATGAGGCTTGTATCATCACCGCCCAGAATGCGCTGAAGGACTATCCTTACACCAACTTCCGCGAGGATTTCGCCCTGCTCATCATGAAGAGCAAGTATGACCTTGCCGCACAGAGTGTGGAGGAAAAGAAGGCAGACCGCTACCGCGACGCGGAGGACGAGTGCTACGGATTCATCAACGAGTATCCCGATTCGCCCAACAAGAAACTGGCGGAGAAGCTCATCGAGAGTTGCAAGAAATATACAAAAGACTGAAACAAAATACAATTATAGCTATAAATAAAATGGATTACAAGAAATCAAAAGCACCGGTAAATACCGTGACCCGCAACATCATGGATCTTTGTGACGACACAAACAATATCTATGAGAGTGTTGCCATCATCGCCAAGCGTGCCAATCAAATCTCAGTGGAGATCAAGCAAGACCTCAGCAAGAAGTTGGCAGAGTTCGCTTCTTACAACGACAGCATGGACGAAGTGTTTGAGAACCGTGAGCAGATTGAAATTTCTCGTTACTATGAGAAACTCCCAAAGCCGACATTGCTCGCCACACAGGAGTTTATCGACGGTGACATCTATTGGAACAATCCTGCTGACAACACCAACGAGGAGAATAAAGACTAAGCAATGATTCAGCGCAAGCAAACCGTCTTCCTGTTTCTCGCCCTCGTCGCCACGGTGGTGTGCATGTGTCTGCCCGTCGGACGCTTCATCCCCGCAGGAATGGGTGTGGGCAGCGAGATGTTCAATCTTTGGATTGCCGACAAGGCTACTGGGGAGACGCAATACACTGTATGGGCACTGTTTGCCATACTCCTGGTCACCTGCCCGGTGGCGTTGGCTGCCATCTTCGGCTTCAACAACCGCAAGCAGCAGGCCCGCTTCTGCATGTTCAATATCCTGCTCTACATCGGGTGGTATATTGTCTATGTGGTGTTCGCAATGATTATGGGTGGCGACGCCAAGTTCCATCCGTCGTTTGCAGCTTGTCTTCCTTTCGTTGCCCTCGTGCTCACGATGTTGGCGCGCAAGGGCATCAACGACGACGAAAAGCTGGTCAGAGCCGCTGACAGAATCAGATAAACAAATAAGGTAAGATTTCATTATATCAAGAGCCGGACTTCATCCAGTGTGAGGTCCGGCTCTTTTGTGTGCTTCAAAAGCTCGTTCTGTACTTGCGCTCTTATTCAAACTTGAGGTTCTTCAGCAGCACTTGGTCTGTGTCTCCGTGTCAGACGAGGGTGATTTTGTGCGTGCCCTGTGGAATAGGGGCCTTGAAGGACTGCTGCGACCATTTGCCTCCCGTCGCCTTGACATGGTGGGTGGCAAGGATGGGGCCGTTGGCGTCGCCGTCGTGCAGTTCGATGGTCACATTGCTCAGGCGGGCTTTCAACTCCAACGTACACTGACTGGCGGGACGGGAAAACTCGAGATTGAAGAACGTGAGCCATGCGTCGGGACGCGTCACTTTCAGATATTGCTCGGGTGTATAGTCTATAGGACGGATGAGCTGCATCGCCTCGCAGTCATCGAAGAGGTCGGCATCGACCGTGGAGAAGGCATCATAGTGGTTGCCATGATAGGGACTCTCGATGGTGAAACTGTCGAAATCAGCATAGCCACTGTGGGCGGCTCTCAGATTCTCTGTCGTGTAGTAGGCGGAATCCTTGTCCTCGGTATGGGCGTAGCAGCAGAGTGCGTAGCGCAGTCCGAGGAACCGCCAGAAGCCCGAGGGCGTCTCTTTTCCGAATGGCTCATACTGCTTCCCGTTGAGACTGTAGGAGAACATCACCGTTCCTTTCTTGGTCACCTGTGTCCGCAGCCATATATAAGTAAGGTCGGACGGGAGAGCCTTTCGGGCTACGGTCTCGTTTTCCTTGTGCTGACTCTGGTGTATCTGGAGCTCGAAACCGTTGGCGGTGCGCATCACACCCTGCTGGAGCATGGTGCTGCCCATGATGCCGTTGCCCGCAAAGTCGCCGATAGCGAGATGGCTGACGTCCACTTTGGCTGTTCCATTGCCCGCGGGCATGGCCGCCTTCTGGGTCAGCGAGTTTCGTGCCCACTCATATCCCTTGGCAGGAGAGGCGTAAAGGCGCAGATGGCCCTTGCGCTCGGTCAGGCTCCATTTCTCCGGAATGGGCACATGGGAGAACTCCCACACGGGTTTCAACTTCTTGTCGATGAAATCGTCACTTTGCTGCGGATAGGCCAAAGGCTGCTCTGCCACTTTGACAGACGGCTTGCGGTATGTCACAACCGACTTGCCCGGGCGGATGCGCGAGATGCGCTGCGCCAGTTGGGGCGTGATTTGGGTCGTGTCGGGGTCAAGTCCCACCACGGGCCAATCGTCCACCCACCGCATGGGATAGAGCATCATGTCGCGTCCCATATAGTCGCGGTCTTGGAAGGTGAACGCCCAGGTTTCCCCGGTCGGTGTGTCGACGATGCCTCCTTGGTGCACGCCGGCGCCGGCATAGCTGCCGTCATCGTCAATCAGCACCCGCGTCTCGTAGGGACCATACAGGTTTTTCGACCGGCTCACCATCTGGTAGCCGTTGTATCCCTGGGCGGGGTTGAAAATATAATAATAGCCGTTGTGCTTGTACATGTGGCATCCCTCGAAGTAGAGATGGTGCGACTCGGGGGCACGCAGAATCACCGTGCCCTTGTCGCCGGGCGTCATAATCTCCGTGCCGTCATCCCGCAGTCGGGTGATGCGGATGTCGTTCATGCCGTGGGTGATGTATTTCTTCCCGTCGTCGTCGATGAACATGCCGGGATCATAGAGTTCCTCCTTGAAGGCATACATCTTGTAGGGACCCTCGGGTTTCCGGCTCTTGCACATGATGAAGCGGTCGGCCTTGAGGTTGACGCCGATGTAGTACCATCCGTCGTGATAGCGCATGGTGGGCGCCCAGCAAGCCCTGCCATAGGCTGTCTGCTCGTGTTCCATGCTGTAGGAAGGAAGAAAGGTGAGCTGGTCGTAGGCGTGGCCGATAATCCGCCAGTTGATAAGGTCTTTCGAGTGGCAGATGGGGATGCCGGGCATGCAGGCGAAGGACGAGCTGATCATGTAGAAATCGTCTCCCACCCGGATGATGTCCGTGTCGGGATAGTCTCCCCGGACGACGGGATTGGTGTAGGTGCCGTCTCCATTGTCCGACGATAGCAAGTCTGTCGACGTGACCTGCGCGGTGGCGGAAAGGGCGCCAAAAGCACACAGGAGTGCCAATAATTGTCTGTTTTTCATTGTTATGGTTTTGAGTTATTGTTTATTTTATGCGGATTGATCGAATGTTCGGTATCAAGTACTCGTTTGCTAAGACTCTTTTTCGGCATCACCCAGGACTAAGAGCAAAATCGCGGCAAATAGTGGAGTTATCAAGATGCTTATCAATATCCATCCCAATTGGCTGCGCTGGCGCTTGGCTGCCATAATGGCAACAAGAATGTAAAAGCCCAAATAGATTCCCAAGGGTATTAAAATCATGATGATTAGCATAAAAAACGAAACACCCATCATGTATTTCCCCTCATCGGGAAAGCCTGGGGGAAAAGGAGATTTAGACACATCCGTGTCTGAGATGCTGTCCGCCAATTCCGGTTCATGCTCTGTGTCAGTTGTTGCTTTCCCATTATAATTCAGCAACTGGAACTTTACTTTGAAGGGCTTAGCATTATCATCATTAGAATGGCTACTATAATAGTAGTAATCTTTATCCCATCCATAAGACCTTATTTCCATACTCTTAGTCATGCCAGGAGCTATATCTATATTCTCGCTAAAATCATTATAGCTGATAGGTTGGTCCTGCATGTCGTAATAGATGATGCGGAATTGTAGTGAACTGATATTTGTTCCAGTATTGTTCTTCAGCGAAATGGAGGCAGTGCATTCGTCCTGGTTTTGCTCGTAGCTGACGAAGTTGACAACGTTTTGGGCGAACATTGTCAGGGTGAAGATTGTAGACAACAATAGTAATGATAATCGTTTGGTATTCATAGGCGTTATTGTTTTGGCGTTATTCTTTCTTGTGGAAAAACAAAAAATCCATTACCCTGCCGATGTTTGTAACAGGGTAATGGATTGTGTCTTTAGAGTGTGATGGTTTCGCCGGGCGTCAGATTCTCGTTGAGCAGACGCTCGCAAACCTTGTCTTCTATGTAGGTTTGGATGGCTCGTTTCAGTGGACGGGCACCAAACTGTATGTCATATCCCTTGGTTGCCACTTTCTCCTTGGTCTCGTCTGTCACCTCAAGATGATAACCCAACTGCTCCACGCGGGTGTAGAGCTGGCGCAACTCGAGGTCAACGATGCACTTGATAGCGGAGAGGTCGAGCTGGTCGAAGGTGATGATCTCGTCGAGACGGTTGAGGAACTCGGGGCTGAACTGCTTGCTCAGACTCTTCTGGATGATGCTTCGCGCGTATTCCTTGTCTTGGGCGTCAAGCGAAGTGGCGTTCATGCTGGAGGCGTTGAATCCGATTCCTCTGCCGAACTCCTTGAGCTGGCGTGTGCCGGCATTGGAGGTCATGATGATAATCGTGTTGCGGAAATCCACCAAACGTCCGTTTCCATCGGTGAGTCTGCCTTCGTCGAGCACCTGCAGCAACATGTTGAACACATTGCCATGGGCTTTTTCTATCTCGTCGAGCAGGACGATGGAGTAGGGCTTGCGGCGCACACGCTCTGTCAGTTGGCCGCCTTCCTCATAGCCTACGTATCCTGGAGGCGCTCCCACCAGACGAGAGGTGTTGAAGGCCTCGCTGTATTCGCTCATGTCGATGCGGATAAGCGCGTCGTCGCCACCAAACATCTGTTCAGCAAGTTTCTTGGCAAGATAGGTTTTGCCCACACCTGTTGGACCGAGGAACATGAACACGCCGATAGGGCGGTTGGGGTCTTTGAGGCCGACACGGTTTCGCTGGATGGCCTTTACCACCTTGTCCACAGCCTCATCCTGTGCGATGACTTTGGCCTTGAGGGTTTGGCCAAGCGATCTCAACCGGTCGCTTTCACCTTGCTGCATGCGCTGTACGGGCACGCCGGTGAGCAGGGAAACCACGTCTGCCACATCGTCAGCAGTCACCTCGTTGACGTCAGTCTGCTCGCCATTCTCCCACATTTGCGCCTGTTTAGACAGTTCGTCCTCCAATTGCAACTTCTTGTCGCGGAAACTGGCGGCAAGTTCAAAGTTCTGGTTGACGACAGCCCTTTGCTTCTTCTTCTCTGTCTCCTCAATCTGCTTTTGCAGTTCGACGACAACAGGCGGCACGTCGGCATGTCCCATGTGGATGCGGGATCCCACCTCGTCCATGGCATCGATGGCCTTGTCGGGGAATTGTCTGTCGTTCACATATCGCTCTGTCAGTTTGACACAAGCCTCGATAGCCTCATCCGTGTAGTGCACGTGGTGATGTTTCTCATATTGAGGCTTGATGTTTTGCAGGATTTGAAGAGTCTCCTCCGCAGTTGTCGGGTTGACGGTGACGCGTTGGAAACGGCGTTCCAAGGCTCCGTCTTTCTCGATGGACTTGCGGTATTCATCGATAGTTGTGGCGCCGATGCACTGGATGATGCCCCGTGCCAGAGCCGGTTTCAGTATGTTGGCGGCATCCATGGAGCCTGGGGCAGAACCGGCACCGATGAGTGTGTGTATCTCGTCGATGAAGATGATGATGTCGGGATTCTGTTCCAACTCTCGGATGAGCGCCTTGATGCGCTCCTCAAACTGTCCACGGTATTTCGTGCCAGCCACAACTGCTGTAAGGTCAAGGCTGAGCACACGCTTGTGATAGAGCAGCGGGGAGCATTGGCGACGCTGGATGAGTTGTGCCAAGCCCTCGACGATGGCGCTCTTTCCCACACCCGGTTCACCGATGAGGATAGGGTTGTTCTTCTTGCGGCGACCGAGAATCTCGACCACGCGTCTCATCTCACGCTCGCGTCCCACCACGGGATCGAGCTTGCCCTCTTCGGCATCTTTGGTGAGGTCGTGGCTGAAATTGTCGAGCACTGGTGTCTTGGTGGGACGGCGTTGCTGCTGTTGAGGCTGTGCCGTGCGCTGCTGCGCTGCCTTATCCTTGCCCGGGTCGGCAAAGATGCTGTCCTCCTCATCCTCCTCATCGTCGGGAATGTCTATGCCGTCTGTCGGAGTGGGAGCGTGAGAGTCGGTTCCATCGGTAAAATAGAGCCGTGAGTCTTCGGAGTTGAGATGGTTGATTTCAAGCACATCCTTTGCTCCCGTCTGGGTCTGGTCATGCAGGATGGCAAGCAACAAGTGGCTTTCGGTCACCTGCTGGCTGCGCTCGAGTCTGGCCTCAAGCACGGAAAGCTTGAGAATATTGCTTGCCTTCTCGTCGAGTGTCAAGTCTCGTTCTTCAATCGTCTTGGGGGCATCGACGGTCTTGAGTCTTTCCTCAAGTTCCGTTTTGACAGCTTGGGTATCTACGGCAAACGCCTTGAAAAATCCTTGCAGTGTGTCTGTCTGCTCGCGTAACATGGCGAGAAGCAGATGCTCAGGTTTTACGCATTCAGAAGCCAAACGGCTTGCTTCCTGTTTGCTGAAAGCCAGAATTTCCGACACTGTGTTTGAGAATTGGTTTGTCATTGTCTTCTTTCTTTTCTTAGTTCTGTTCTTCCCGCATTCCTGTCTTTATGGATAGAAATGCGAGGGATAAGGAATCTCTCCTGAGGTACAATCGTTGAAGCTGTGGCACATCCTTCCTTCAAGAAAGATGGCTCGGCAGACTATACCATGCAAATTTACTGTTTTTATTCGGCTCTTGCAAGCGATTAGGCCATGATTTTTCTTCTTGTGCCTTGAAGATACTATTCCTTACTTCTTTTAAAGGGAAGATTAGCAAAAACCGTGCCAATCGTGAAAGGAAAAAGACTCGCGGTAATAAAGCAGGCCCAGTCTCGGAAAATCCGGCAAGACTAGGCCTGTGTAGACTATAATAATCCCTTGGTGCTGGGAAGGTCGAAGTGATAGATGTCGCGCTTCACGGCCATCTTGAGGCTGCGGGCCAAAGCCTTGAAGATGCCTTCTATCTTGTGGTGCTCGTTGGTGCCCTCCGCCTTGATGTTCAGATTCATCTTGGCAGCGTCGCTGAGGCTCTTGAAGAAGTGGAGGAACATCTCGGTGGGCATTTCGCCCACTTTCTCGCGCTTGAACTCTGCGTCCCAGATGAGCCATGGACGACCGCCAAAGTCGAGTGCCACTTGGCACAGACAGTCGTCCATCGGCAGGCAATAACCGTAGCGCTCGATGCCGCGTTTGTCACCCAAAGCCTTGAGCAGACATTCGCCTAAAGCCAGGGCAGTGTCTTCGATGGTGTGGTGTTCGTCCACCTCAAGATCGCCTTTCGTGTGGATGGTCAAGTCCATTCCTCCATGCTTGCCTATCTGTTCGAGCATGTGGTCGAAGAATCCGAGTCCTGTAGAGATGTCGCATTTGCCCGAACCGTCCAGGTTGAGCCACACATGAATGTCAGTTTCCTTGGTTGTTCGCTTCACTTCCGCAATACGCTCTCCACCATAGATGATTTCGGCAATCTTGTCCCACGTCATGCCGTCTTGCCCCAAGATGAGGGCTTTGCAACCCAAGTTTTCTGCCAGTTGGCGGTCGCTCTCCCGGTCGCCAATCACATAGCTGCCGGCGAGGTCAACCTCGGGATTGTCGATATAGGCGGTGAGCATTCCCGTACCGGGCTTGCGCATGGGGGAGTTGTCCTCGGGAAAATGACGGTCGATGAGTTGCTCGTCAAAGGTGACGCCTTCTCCCTCAAGGGTCTGCAGGATGAAATTGTGTACTGGCCAGAAGGTCTCTTCTGGGAAAGACGCCGTGCCCAGTCCGTCCTGGTTGCTGACCATCACAAACTTGAAGTCTGTCTTCCGGCGGAGGAACCCGAGATTCCGGAACACGCCCTTGGTGAACTTGAGTTTCTCAAAACTGTCTATCTGCTCGTCTTCCGGCTCTTCGATGAGTGTGCCGTCACGATCAATGAACAAGATTCTCTGCTTCATTTTTTTCATAATCTCTTGTTTCTATAGTTCCATAAAGATAATAGTAAGTGAATGTCTGCCAAATCATCAAAAGGCAGTTGACGAACATGGATGCGGCCGCGAGCAGACTGATCGGGAGGAAAAGGCTGGTGGGCATATTCAGTGGGTCACCAGCGCTTGCCCCGACATGGGACTCAAGGCAGGCGACAACGATAACAATCAATGGAGAGTACAGCAGGACGCTGATGACACCAATGATGATGGACATCACGAAAAGTGCCGCGAAAAGGAAGCCGAAATGCTTGAATCCCTTTTTCCAGTCACGGCCTAACACATGAGCCAAGTGGGTGGAGTCGTCCATCATGTATTTTGTCATAGAGTAGCAGAAGGGTATTCCCCAAACGATCAAGAGGATAATCGATAGAAGAAAAGCGCCTCCCATGGCGAGATATATAGTTTGTGGATTTCTTGTTCCGATGGCCAAGAAGACGGCGCCCATCGTGATGACCATGCATACGGCCATGACGATGGCATAAACAGTCACTCCGATGATGAGGAGTTTCTTGCTGTTATATTTGACATCGTGCCCATTCAGAAGTTCGAAAATCTTACCCGTGTAGATGATACCGGCGACAACAGTCACAGCTGCGGTCAAAAGATTGAAAAGCGTATTAAGTGGGGTGTTGACCGACAACAGGGTATAGTTTACAGCCATAGTGACGCCGAATATGATGGCATAGACCAAGGCATATTTCCATAACTGTTCGAACAGACTCCTGAAGTTGTCGACCACATTATGGTAGGCTGTGACCATACAATTGATGTAGCTGCGGTCTTTGATTTCTTGCACGTAGCCGGACTGGACAGTTTCGTCCGTCGCGTCGTAAATCTTCTCTTCTTCCATATTTCTTAGATTTTAATTTAATGATGATATTCTTCTTCTGAATTCAGCACAAGTCACGGCAGTGGCGATGGCCACGTTGAGACTTTCTGCTGTCGGGCTGTTGGGCGGGAAACTGGGAATCAGCAGCCGTTCAGTCACCAGGGGGCGGATCTCTTGGGAAATGCCGTTCCCCTCATTGCCCATCACGATGATGCCGCCAGCGCTCAAGGGCTTTTCATAGAGGTTTTCTCCATCGAGGAGCGTTCCATAGACGGGAATCTTTCCTTGCGCTTGGGTGAGCAGTGGGGCAAGGTCTGTATAGACAAGGCGCACCCGCGCGATGCTGCCCATTGTGGCTTGCACCACCTTGGGATTGTATACGTCAGCGGTCTCCCGGCTGCAATAGATCCGCTTGATGCCAAACCAGTCGGCGATGCGGATGATGGTGCCGAGATTGCCGGGATCCTGCACTCCGTCGAGAGCCAGACACAGCTCGTCACTGCCGGGCAGAGAGACTTCCGTGTTGCTGTACATCGGGAAGACGGCAAGCACTTGTTGGGGGTGCTGCAGGAAACTCACCTTTTGGAGTTCCTCTTCCGTTACCTCGTAGGTATCCGTGCTGCTGTCCAACCGGTCTTTGTGCCCGGCGAGCCACGACGCGGTGGCGGCAACAAGTTTGGGCGAGGATGTCTCCATCAAATCGCCCACCACCTTGGGCCCTTCAGCCACGAAACATTGCTCGGCGTTGCGCCCTTTCTTTGCTTGAAGCGTATGTATGTATTTTATCTTAGCCTTGCTGATCATTGTAATAGTCAGGAGTGTTTTGTTGAATTAATGCTGATCGAACTATAGTCTGAAGCGGACATAGGCTCTGTCGTCAAACGAGCGGTTGCCTTTCATCCATCCTTTGGTCATCTTCACTTTGTCGATGAGCAAAGGGTCTTCCTCCAAAAGATGGGCAAGCCTTTCTTCGGATTCTCCTAAGGTCTTGGCAAGAAAGGGATATCCGTCACTGGCCAAAACTATCTCTTGCGTGGAGGCGGGAAGGTCAACCACCTTGACTGTATTCATGGGAATGTCGAATCCGTCGACGACCGGGTAGGTCACATTCTGGTATTTGCAGTATTCCCGCAATAGGGGAAGGATGAAATCCCGCCCTTTGTCTTTGATGCGGTATTCCGCAGCATTGGCTCCGTCGAGCAAGTCGAGACGGATGCGGGCGGAGCGCATTTCGGCGATGGGCTGCTCATAAGGTTTGCTGTTCTCGTACAACTTTCCATGCGTACAATCAAGTGCTTGACAGTCACCGACAAACCATATTTCTCTTCGAGCGGCACTATAGACCACGGAGCTGCAGGTCATCCGCTCTACAGGGTTGGCTTTCAAGCGTTCCATGTCAGCCTTGCACGCTTGGTAGCATTGCTGTATCCGTTGTGTGGCTTTTCGGCAAAAGGTCTCGACAGAGTCTTCAGCAGACAGTTGCTGCTTGATAAGCTCCGCCACCAGCGTCATGGCATAGCGGCCATTGCGCATGGAGGGGCAAAACTGCTTGTCGGTTTTGCTTGTGCTTCCATCGATGACCGCCACGAAATCATCGGTCACCACGATGCCGTCTTCGCATTCCTCTTGGCTCTTCTTGCCGACGACCTGTCGCTCTATTATTTCTATCATTGTTTCTTTCTCGTTGTTGGGCATTGCGCTTGTTCTTGCCATAAGTGCGCTGAGGCCTCTCGTCCTCGTTATAAACGTCCACGCGCTTGCCATAGTGGGGCTTGTAAGGCATGCCGCTGTATAGTTGTGGAATGAGGTCAGGGCGACCGATACGTCGCAGTTCGCTCTCGATATTTCGGCGCTCTTCGGGCTTGTACCAGAAGAAGAACTGCCGTTGCGCGAGTTTTTCTTTCGGCGTCTTGGCGCAGAACACAGGCTCAAGCGTGTAGGGATTGAATCCCGTATACCAGGCTTCGGTGCTGACCGTCATGGGGGTAGGCGTGAAGTCCTGCACCTGTTCCAGGTGAAAATCCAATTTCTTTGTGAAGACAGCCAGTTCCGCCATGTCTTCCTCCGTGCAGCCAGGGTGACTGCTGATGAAGTAAGGGATGATCTGTTCCCGCAAGTTCTCCTTTTGGTTGATTTGGTCGAAGATGCGCTTGAATTCCTCGAATTGACTGAAGGAAGGCTTGCGCATCAAGTAGAGCACCTTGTCACTGGTGTGTTCAGGCGCCACCTTGAGTCTTCCGCTGACGTGGTTGCAGATGAGTTCACGGGTGTATTGTCGTGCAGAGGCATTGGCTTTCTCGTCCTTGCTCTTGTAGAGAAGCAGGTCGTAGCGCACGCCGCTGCCGATGAAACTCTTCTTGATGCCCGGCAGAGCGTCCACACTATGGTAGATGTCGAGCAGGGCACTCACGTCGGTATTGAGGTTCGGGCAGATCTTCGGATGGATGCACGAAGGACGGGCACATTTCTCGCAAGCCTTGTGATTGCGTCCGCGCATGCCGTACATGTTGGCTGAGGGTCCGCCCAAGTCGCTGAGATATCCTTTGAAATCGGGCATCTCGATGATTTGTTTCACCTCCTTGAGGATACTCTCCTTGCTGCGGCAGACGATGAATTTGCCCTGGTGCGCACTGATGGTGCAGAAGGCGCAGCCGCCGAAACAGCCACGGTGGATGTTGACCGAGAACTTGATCATCTCGTAGGCGGGAATGCGCTTGTTCTTGTATTTGGGATGGGGCAGTCGGGTGTAGGGCAAGTCGTAGGTGGCGTCAAGCTCCTCTGTAGTCATAGGAGGGTAGGGCGGATTGACCACCGCAAACTCTCCGTCCACTTCCTGCAGCAGACGGTGGGCGTGGATGCGGTTTGACTCTTCCTCGATATGGCGGAAGTTTTCCGCTTGGGCTTTCTTGTTCTTCAGGCATTCCGCATGACTGTGCAGCACGATGTCGTCTTCAGTAATGCCGTCGGGAATGTCTTCTTTTTTAGAAAGATATACAGTCTGTGGAACATCTCTAAGCTCGCCGACAGGCACACCGTTCTCTATCTCCTCGCAGATTCTCAGGATAGGCTTCTCGCCCATGCCATAGATGATCATGTCGGCTCCCGAGTCGCAGAGGATGCAGCGCATGAGCTTGTCCTGCCAATAGTCGTAGTGGGTGAGACGTCGCATGGACGCCTCGATGCCTCCGAGGATGACAGGCACGTCGGGATAGAGTTCCTTCAGAATCTTGGTGTAGACGATGGTAGGGTAGTCCGGCCGCAGGTCGTGCCTTCCGTCCGGGCTGTAGGCGTCTTCCGAGCGGAGGCGCCGGTTGGCGGTGTATTTGTTGACCATCGAGTCCATGCATCCGGGGGCAATGCCGAAGAAGAGTCTTGGGCGCCCCAGCTTCTTGAAGTCGCGGTAGTCGCCGTGCCAGTCGGGTTGCGGCACGATGGCCACCTTATAGCCGGCGGCTTCAAGCGTGCGGCCGATGACGGCGGCGCCGAAGGCCGGATGGTCTATATAAGCGTCAGCAGAGAACAGGATGACATCGACGCCATCCCATCCTCTGAGTTCCATTTCTTTCTTCGTTGTGGGGAGAAAGTCAGTGAGTCTGTATTCTTTCATTTAGATGTTTTCGCAGTGTTTAGTCGCTGGGCGCATCGTCCACGGCTGCCTCGTCCTGTGCCGCGTGTTTGTCGCACCAGTCGATGTAGAGCAGCACGAGGTTGTGAAGTCCCAGGGCTTTCATATTGTTGTTGTATATCACGTCGAGACAGAGGTCGAGCAGCGCCTTGTCTTTGCCTGCTTCCGACTCGAGGAGGCTGCGCACATTGAGCTTCAGCTTGTCGAGCACGCTCTCCTCGACGATGCCGTTGCTGTCGATGAGATTCTTCAGGAGTGAGTACTTTCTGATGGTCTCCAGGTGAGCGTCGCTCACTTCGATGCTTCGTGTTCCCGAAGCGTTTGCTTGAATTTTGTACATGGTCTTTATTATTTATGGTTGATTACTGTTTCATGACAAAGTTGAGGATGCCGTGCATGATCTTGTTGAGCATCGCCTTGGTCTTGATGCACTCCAGGGGGAAACCTATGGAGAAAGTCTTGCAGTCTTTCCCGTCATACGCCACGGCTGCCGTACTGCCGTCGGCATATTGCATGGCGCAGAATGCGTCGGCTGCGGATTGCAGCTTGTCGGTTGTCGTGGCGGCATAGTGGCGGTCGTTGAGCTTGCTGTAGATGCTGAACTGCGTGCCGAGTCCGTTGATGATGCGTCCGTTGCTGTCGGTGTCGTCGACGCTGTATTCCAGTCCCTCGCTGGCTGTTCCCGCCGCACTGGCTTTCAGTGTGTTGGAGAGGAATGCCTTGTCGCTGTCCGTCGTCATGTCGCTGGCGATATAGGCGCCGCTGACGATGAGCCGTCCGTTGTGGCGGGTGTAGTTGGTGAGCTTCGCCTGCAGGGTGGTGGGGAAGGCCTTGTAGAACTTGGTGGCGTGCCCGTCGTTCTTTTGCAGACCCAGTATGAGGTCCACACCTTGATACATGCCCAGCAGCACGCGTCCGTTCTCCACAGCCTCGCGTGAACAGCTGACGATGTTGTATTGCCGGGTGGCGTCGATGGCGTCTGCATGTGTGCGCACATAGTTGAAGTCGTTGCCGGCAATGAAGTGTCCGGCAAGTTCCTCACCCGAATACCCCATGCCGCCGGGACCTTCCACGCCCATGCGGCTCGTGTCGAAATCCTGTTGTGCGCCGAGCACGCCCGCATTGACTCCTCGGCTGACGCCCGGGTCAGCCGTCAGCATGAATCCCTGTTGGCTGCCGTTGTCGACCACCTCGGGAGAGGACAGACGGTCGAAGCCGTCGACGATGAGTATGGTTTTCTTGGCTTCCGGACGGTAGCAGACCGACAGCACTTGGGTGGGGAAACTCTCTCCGCCGCGGTTCACGCCGGTCACCCGGAAACTGTAGACTACCCCCGGCTCAATGTCGAGTGTCGCCTCGCAGCGTTTCACGTTGACGCCGTTGTCGAAGCCGCCGGACCCCGTCGCGGTATATATATTATAAGAGGTGGGGATGGCTGTCGGTTCCAGCTTGTCTGCCACCGGTTGCCATCTCAGTGTTACCTTGTTCTTGCCTGTAATCTCCGCAGAGAAATTGTTGGGGGCGAGCGGAGAGATGACGCACGCCTTCCCGTGCATGTCTGACACATAGCGCACGATGGTCTTGTAGATAGACCGCGCCATGGTGAAGCGGAAGTTGGGGTCGAGCGCCAACTTCATGTCCGGGAAACTTTGGTGGGAGAGTGTCTCCAGGATTGCCGACGGCACTTCCGGGAGTCTTGTCTCTGAATAGTTGCGGTCGTAGAGGTCGCGTCGGCTCCACGAGCCGTAGGTGCTGCTCAGGTCGCGGTTCACGCCTGTGAGCAGCAGGTCGGCAAACGACTTGGAGGTCATCCTCGAGATGCCCGAGCTCAGTCTGCCGTCGTTGAAGGAAGTGGTGCAGATGGCAAGCGAACCGAAAATGCTCCGCCCGTCTTTGTGGAATCCCGCATCGCTGTGTACGGCAAGCGAGAGCTCGATGGGCACCCGCAGTCCCTGCTTGGTGGGAACGTAGCAGGAGCCGCCCGCCACCCAATTGGACATGAGCGAACGGGTGTTGATGTCGTCGCCATAGTCGTCTTGTCCCTGTTTGGTGCTGTAGACGGAGTAGGGCGCGCCTGCCCATTGGGCATAGTAGCGTGCGCCTTCGAGTGCCCGGGGCATGTTGCTGACATATCCGCCCCGCTCGATGTTGCCCATGCCGCCGCCAAAGCGGACGGCGTCTGTCGTGACAAATCCTTTCCGGTGGCTTGCGTTGGAGATCTCGACACAGTTGTACTCGTTGCACCCCTTGTCAAAGTCAAAGGTGCCGAGATACACCCAGGTGCCGCCACCCATGGTTTGGTTCACCTTGAACCGGGTGGCTTGTCCCTTGTGCCATACCGTGTAGAGTGCGTCGTCCACACTTCCCGGAACGGTCTGGTAGCTCACGTAGACGGCATGCCGTCCTTCCTTTTCTATCTGCGGCCGGTAGCTGACGGAGCTGTTGCCCTTCTTCTGTGTCTCCACCATCAGGCTTGTGCCGGAGGCGAAGGGATTGTCCCCGTCGGAGTAGACGGCCTTTGTGTTCTTGAATCCTTGTGTCGGGGCTTGTGCCCATTTCTTGCTCCCGTTGCTGACAATGAAGTGGCGAGAGCGTATAGGGTCGTCGTTGTCCACAATCACCTCCTCCGTCTGCCAGTCGCGTTCACGGGGTGTGAACACCACGGCTCCCGCTTTCTCGAGCATGGGAATAAGGTAGGGCACGACGATGGTCTGTGTGAAGAGGTCTTCGTTGGTGGTGAAGAGGCTGGGGCGCTGCCATTTCCACGTGTTTTTCTTGGCGTCATAATATCTGCCATGGCTGGCCCATAGGGAGATGTGGCGGTCGTAAAGTCCGTGTGTGAACTTGACTGGAGCCGACACGTTCTCCACCCATGGGGCATCCTCATAGTCGATGTTGCCCCACAAGTCGTGGGCACTGCGGTCTACACTGCCTGGCACAAGCTGCTCGATGGGCAGTCCGACAGTCGTGACCACAATCTTGTATTTGTTGTAAGGACTGGCAAGGGCGCCCTTCACCTTGGCGTATATTTTGCCCACGCTCTTGTCAGTAAAGGATTGTTGTGCGAAAAGGTCGTCCATCAGCACCGTCACCGTGCGGCTCCGGTCGTCCACCGTCAGCTTTCTCATCTTTGCCGGTTGCGACAAATCGCCCTCTGCGGCCTTGTATCCCGCAAAGTAGCGGTGAAGCTTTTGCTCGCTCTTCTCCAGGGCTTCCCGCGTTTGCGCGTGGGCGGCGCCACTCGCGAGGAGGCAGGCGGAAAGGAAGACTATTTTCGCTGGTTTCATCTTATTCAATTGTACCGATAGTGAATTTCTCGGGGTGCTTGCCCTTGAAATCCTTGAAATAAAGTTTGATGTCTCTCATCTCGTTGTCCACATCGCCTGTGGGAACGAAGCTCTTCGTGCATACGATTTGCTTTTTCTGATAGTCCACGCCATAGAGCAGCACGGGGATTTCAGCCTTTGCGGCGATGAAATAGAATCCCTTTTTCCATTCCGGGTTCAGCGAGCGTGTGCCCTCCGGTGTGACGCAGAGATGGAAAGTCTTCGACTCTCGCGCCGTCTGCGCCAGGCGGTCGGTCATGCTGGTGTGCTTGCTCCTCCATACGGGGATGCCGCCCAAGTGGCGGAACAGCGGTCCTATGGGCCAGAAGAACCATTCCTTCTTCATCAGGAAGTTGCAGCTCATGCCGATGGAGCGTGAGTAGAGCAGGCCGACGATGAAGTCCCAGTTGCTGGTGTGGGGCGCGAGACAAATGATATATTTGGCGGGATGGTCCACCGTTACGTCGGCGGTCCATCCCATAACCTTATACAGCAAGAAGCCGCATATCTGTTTCAACATGATGTCTATATATATTAATAAGGTCTCCTTCTTAAAGGCTGTTGATCTGGTCGACCAACTCGGACACCTGCTTGTTGAAGTCCTCGATCAAGGTCTTGAAATACTTCTTCGGTGCCATGCCCGGCTCCGGATGCGAGATTCTGCGGATGTAGTCGCTGTGTATCACGAGGATAGACGACAGCAGCGCTTCGATGTCGGCCTGGTTTTCCTTGTTGCCATACAGTGAGGTAGCTACGCCCTCGGCGAAAAGTTCACTGCAAACAGCACTGATGCTGTGTTTCAAATCTTTCTTGTTAGCCATGTTATGGTCCCTTTCATTTGATGTTGGTGAATAAATAAATATCTCCACAAAGATATAAAAAAATCCCCAATCGCAAAGGATAGAGAAGGAAAAAATGAAGTTTTTCAACAATTTTCCTGCTTTTCTTTCCTCGTTTCACTGATTTGTGTTATATTTGCAACAGAATACTTAATGACAATACTATTTTATCCTTAATAAATAAACTTAAAACGATTATATGGAAATAAGCTCATTGCAAAAAGAAAGAGCAGCTTATCAACCTAAGCTCCCGAAAGCTCTGCAAGGTGCGGTCAAGATCAAGATAGGCGCACCCACAGAGAGCGTAGACAATCAGGAAGAAATCAAAAGTTTGTTCCCTAATACCTATGGAATGCCCTTAATCGAATTCGAACCTGGTACAGTGGAAAACCATCAGCCCATGAATGTGGGCGTCATCCTGAGCGGCGGCCAGGCTCCTGGCGGACACAATGTCGTGTCGGGCCTTTTCGACGAGCTCAAGAAGCTTAATCCCGAAAGCCGCCTTTTCGGTTTTCTCATGGGACCCAGCGGACTCATCGACCATAAGTATATAGAGATTACCCCCGAATATCTTGACAAATACCGCAACACGGGCGGCTTCGACATCATCGGCAGCGGACGTACAAAGCTGGAGACTGAAGAGCAGTTTGAGAAGAGTCTTGAGATCATCAAGGAACTCAACATCAAGGCTGTGGTCATCATTGGCGGCGACGACTCCAACACCAACGCCTGCGTGCTGGCGGAGTATTTCGTGGCCAAGAAGTGCGGCGTCCAGGTGATCGGTTGCCCGAAGACCATCGACGGCGACTTGAAGAACTCGCAGATCGAGACCTCTTTCGGATTCGACACTGCCTGCAAGGTCTACAGCGAACTGATCGGCAACATCGAGCGCGACTGCAATTCCGCCCGCAAATATTGGCATTTCATCAAGCTGATGGGACGTTCGGCTTCCCATATCGCCCTGGAGTGCGCCCTGGAGACGCAACCCAACATCTGCCTCATCTCCGAGGAAATACGCGAGAAGGACAAGTCGCTTGACGATATCGTGGAATACATCGCCGAGGCTGTGGCCTATCGCGCCAGCCAGGGCAAGAACTTCGGCGTGGTGCTGGTGCCCGAGGGAATCATCGAGTTCATCCCCGCCATCGGCCGCCTCATCGACGAGCTCAACGACCTCTATGCTTCAGACGGCCATGAGTATACCAAGCTGACCCGTGGCGAGCAGTACAACTTCATCAAGGCCCGCCTCAGCGAGAAAAACTGCAAGACCTTCAAGTCGCTGCCCGAGAATGTGGCGCTCCAGCTCTCGCTCGACCGCGACCCTCACGGCAATGTACAGGTATCGCTTATCGAGACCGAGAAACTCATCGCCGTCATGGTGGCAAGAAAACTGAAAGAGTGGAAAGAGGAGGGCAAATACAACGGCAAGTTCAAGACCCTGCACCACTTCTTCGGCTATGAAGGACGCTGTTCCGCTCCGTCCAACTATGACACCAACTACTGCTATGCGCTCGGCACGAGTGCCGCCCTGCTGGTCGCTCATGGCAAGACGGGCTATATGGCCCTGGTGAAGAACACTGTGGACAAGCCGGAGAATTGGGTAGCCGGTGGTGTGCCCCTCACAATGATGCTCAATATGGAGAAGCGCAACGGAGAGATGAAACCGGTGATCCGCAAGGCTTTGGTCGACCTCAACGGCAAGCCTTTCAAGGAGTTTGCCGCCCACCGCGACGAATGGGCGCACGAGACCTGCTATGTCTATCCGGGTCCTATCCAGTATTTCGGTCCGTCCGATGTGTGCGACCGTCCTACTTTCACGTTGCAGTTGGAACACATGTAATTGACGGCTCACCCTTGGTGGGCCACGGGAACTTATAATATTATTAGCGAAGAGCAATGCAGGGAAAAAACACTGGCCAGAATCGGCGCACAGCTTCAAGGAAAAGACGCAATGCACGAACAGGCAGGCAATCCCGGCATTGCTCTTCCTTTTTCGACCGCCACCGCACACTCGCATGGTGGATAGGGGGCATCGCCGTGATGTGCCTCTATGTGTGGGCATTCTATTATTTCTTTGTCGGCCCCTACGGATTCCGGTGGAAGGCTATCTATGGCGACGCCGAATATCCTTCGGGCTATGAGATTCATGGCATCGACATCAGCCACTACCAGGGAAAGATAGACTGGGAACTGCTGAGCGGCGCGATGATTGAGAAGTGCCCGGTGCGCTTCGTTGTCATCAAGGCGACTGAAGGGTCGGGGATGATAGACGAAAACTTCAACGACAACTTCCAAAACGCTAAGGACTACGGATTTGTGCGTGGCGTCTATCATTTTTGGAGCAACAAGTCGAGTGCCCGTTCCCAGGCCTATTATTTCCTGAAAAAGGTGCATCTCGAAGATGGCGACCTGCCCCCTGTGCTCGATGTGGAGCACAAACCTGCCAAGATGTCGGTGGAGGATTTCCAGATGAATGTTCTCACTTGGCTCCATATCGTGGAGGACAAGTATCATGTGAAGCCCATCATCTACACCTATTATAAATTCAAGGAGGCCTATCTCAACGACGCCCGTTTTGACGACTATCCCTATTGGATAGCCCACTATTATGTGGACAAGGTAGAGTATAAGGGCCAATGGAAATTCTGGCAGCACACCGACGCCGGAAGGCTGCCGGGCATCAAGGGGCCTGTCGACTTCAACATCTACAACGGAAGTTACTATGACTTGCGCAAGCTGACCATTGGCAGCAACAAGCGGCAGTCGTTGGACGACTATCTCGACTGGTGACGCCTTTTCAGCGGAGTTGCTCATTGTTCAGATAGGTTTTTAGTGGTTGTGGGTTCTTCGTGACTACAGATGCAAAGTTACCGCCTTTTCCCCGAAGCGCCAAAAATCGGCTTGTTGGAACCTTTAAAAATCTGTTAATAAACAGCCTCTTTCGTGTTAATTAATCTTATCGGTAGACTAACGCACCGGTAGTGTGCCGGAAGCTCATCGGGGAGGGCAGGTTAGCGGCAAGGGAGAGTCACAGTTATCACAGTTACAGTTATCACAGTTTTTGAAACAGATTTCTGCGCCTCCGAACGAAAGTTATTATTATATATATAATAT
>JBNMIE010000025.1:0-24565 GCA_050873125.1 Prevotella sp. | reverse complement strand
GACTATATAGGCCCCATGCATGATATAGAAAACTGCTGTTCATGATTATATATTTGTTTGTGGTTATTCAAATATACAAAATGTTCAGCGGTTTTCTTTTGTTTTATTCTGGCTATATCACTCCAATTTCCGGAAGAGCCACCATTCTTCCCTTAAACGTGTATAAAAAGAAAAGAATTCAATTTAAATATAAACAAAGAGAGAACATGAAAAGACTATTTACAACAATGTGTTTGGCTCTGTTGACGTGCGTCATGACAATGGCTGCCATCAAGAAGACCAACCTTCGTGTGCTCTATGTGGGAGGACACTCCAACATGGAGACTTTCGGAGAACGGAACTATGACCGTGCCGCCAACCAACGCAGCATTGTGGAGCGCACTGCCGCTTGGAAGAGCTTCTTGGAGCAGTATTTCACGACTGTGAAGGCTGTGCAGGGAAAGGACTACAACTACAAGATGTCGTATGACTATGATGTGACCATCATTGACGGTACTCCCAAACCTTTGGAAGAGCGCCGCACGCTGATGGAGAACGGTCAATTCAGCAAGCTTGTCGAGGCACGCTATTTCCCGGACAATTTCGATTGCCCTGTCATCACGATTGCCGACGAGAGTGAGACAGTGGGCCGTCGCATCGGCGTGAAAAACGACTGGTATTGTCTCTGCTTGCAGGGACGTGCCTTCAATCTGAACAAGAAAAACGCCATCTTCAAGGGCCCCTATCCTGTAAAGACCACGATGGTCAACCGTCCGATGCCGAATGGTGCCCAGGAATTTGCCAATATGATGGAGGAGAAACTGCCTTCAACGGTGAAGATGTGGACTGTGCAGAAAAGGGATTATGAGAATACCCGTGGCTTTAAGATAGGTATGGTGACCCGTCCTTGGGGCTATCTCGACTCTCCCGACGCCGAGGTGATTTCCGGCGGTCAGAGTGCCAAATGCTTTGACGCCATTGCCATCGGTCGTCATGCCAACTGGCTGCATTGGGGCTTTGCTGCCTCTCCTGCCGACATGACCGACGAGGCGAAACCGGTGTTTGCTAATGCCGTGGTGTATATCAGCAAGTTCAAGGGTCACCACATTATAGCCCGCAAAATGAACGAGGGCATTGCCACCCGTTCTAATGCTGACGAGAATATGCACCGCGCCAGTCTGGCTGCCTATGAGAACTATGCTCAAGTGATGAAGAAATTCAACCAGAGTGTACGCAATATGGCAGATTCGCTGAAGAAAAAGGAAGCGGCTGGCGAAAAACTTTCAGACATGGATCGCCAATATATGGCGATGGCAGAGCATCCGCAGCCGGTTCCGACAAGAGAAGGCTATCTGCGCAAGACCATGGGCGACCTCTACGACCGCTTCGGAGAGGACCAGGCTGCCTATGTGCAGTATTTCAAGGAAAACCGTCCTTATTTCTATGGAACATTCAAGGACTATGAGTTGCGACTTGACGAGGATGCCAAGGCGCTCGGCATCAGCAATGGTGACAAGCGCATTCTGGATAAAGCCATCTCCATGTGGGAGAACAACGAGGATGTGGACATGGCAAAGCGCATCCTCTACCATTATACCCTCTTGCGCTATGACAATCCCAAACAGTGGCGTGATTGGTATAACAAATATCAGAACAAACTCTTCTTCACTGAGAGCGGCGGTTGGCTTTGGCTGGTCAACGACTTGGACCCCAACACACCGGGTAACGACTACAGTGTGTTGAAAGTCAACGAGATTGACGAAAACGCAGCAGGCAAGTCAAAGGACAAGACCACCAAGGCGGATCCTGTGGTAGTCTCTTCTGCCACGGTGATGGGCAAGGGGGAGAACGAACTGATTATTCGTATCAAGATTCATCCCGGTTACCACATCTACTCTGTGGTTTCCGACAAAGATCCGTATATCCAGACATCTTACACCTTCAAGACCGATGGCGACATCAAATTGGTCGGTGAACTGCAAAAGCCCAACGGCAGAATGTTTGACCAGGAAGGTTCCATTGTCTATGAGGACGAGGTGGTGCTCCGCCAGAAATTCACAGGCAGCCGGGGAACCATCACTTGCGACATCAACTATCAGGCTTGTGACGACCATGCCTGCTTGATGCCGAAGACCAAGACGGTAAAAGTGGAATTGTAAACGTTAATTTAAAATAGAAATGAAAAAACTGACGACTTTGTTGGCATGTATGGCGATGGCACTCACTGTCTGTGCCCAACCCAAGGAGACCAAGGTGAGCGGTCAGCTCATCGGACTCGGTGACTCCTTGCTTTATAACCTCATCGACCTGAATCTGGACAGTCCCCGTCAGAAGGGTTCCTTCCCCGTGAAAGACGGCAAGTTCGAGTTTACCGTCAAGGCTGAACACCCCGGAACGTTTGCTGTCATGGATTTGAAGAAAATCCTTGCCGGCAATCCCACCGACATCAAGGTGGCTTCCTGTGTGCTGGTGCCGGGTGAGAATTTGACCCTCAACGGCACTTTGGACAACTATACCCTGGGCGGATCCAAGATTTACGAGGAGATGCAGGATGTGCAGAACCAGATTGGCGATGTGTTTAAGGGCATGACTCGTGAAAACCAAGACTCCCTTAAAAAGGTATATACTAATAAGGTACTCGCCTATATCAAGGCTCATCCCAATCAGGAGGCTGCTATGGTGCTTGTGGAAGGATTGAACTATGAAGACGCCAAGAAGGCCGTCAACCTGTTCACTCCGGCAGTGCGCGACGGAAGAATGGCAGGATTCTGGAAGCCTATCTTGAAGATGTATGAAGACCAGGCTTATCGTGAGGCTGCTGCCAAGAAAGTGGTGGCAGGCACTGTCGCTCCCGATTTCACGCTCCCCGACCTTCAGGGCAAACCATTGAAGTTGTCTTCTCTTCGTGGCAAATATGTGATTCTCGACTTCTGGGGCTCTTGGTGCGGTTGGTGCATCAAGGGTATGCCTGACATGAAGAAGTATTACGAGAAATACAAGGGCAAGTTTGAGATTCTCGGTGTCGACTGCAACGACACTCCCGAACGTTGGAAGGCCGCTGTCGAGAAGAACCAGTTGCCTTGGAAGCATGTTCGTCAGAGCAACGACACCCAGAACGTGGCAGACGACTATGGCGTTCAGGGCTTCCCAACCAAGATTCTCATCGACCCCAAGGGAAAAATCGTGAAAGTGGTAGAGGGTGAGGATCCCGCATTCTATGAGTTCCTCGACAAGACCTTTTCAGGAAAATAAGTCCTCTATATAGCATAACAGAAAAGCCCGCCAAGGATTCCTTGGCGGGCTTTTTCTATTATATATAAATTAAGGATAGCTTATCCTACCTGACTGCCGGGTTTCACCTCACCCAATGTGGTTGTGACATTGAGCGAGCCGTCGAAGTTGACAGCAGAGAGAATCATGCCTTGGCTCTCGATGCCCATCATCTTGCGGGGAGCGAAGTTGGCTACAAAGAGCACATCCTTGCCGATGAGCTGTTCTGGCTCATAGTAGGCGGCGATGCCACTGAGGATGGTGCGGTCGGTGCCACTGCCATCGTCGATGGTGAACTGAAGCAACTTCTTCGACTTCTTCACCTTTTGGCAATCCTTGATATGGCCCACACGGATGTCGAGCTTCTCGAAATCCTCAAAGCTGCAAGTCTGCTTGACAGGCTCTGCCTTATAGTTGGCAGCCTCGTTGGCTTTCTTGGTGTCCTCCAACTTCTTGAGCTGGGCGTTGATGGCGTCGTCCTCAATCTTCTCGAAAAGCAGAGAAGGCTCAGCCAACTGATGCCCAGGCTGAAGCAAATCGGTGGATCCGAGCTGATTCCAGTCGAACTCGTTGAGGTTGAGCATCTTGCGGAGCTTGTCGCTGCTGAAAGGCAAGAATGGCTCAAAGGCGATGGCAAGGTTGGCCACCAACTGGAGCGAGATGTTGAGGATAGTCTCCACACGCTTCGGGTCGGTCTTCCACACCTTCCAAGGCTCACACTCAGTGATGTATTTGTTGCCTATACGGGCGAGGTTCATGGCCTCCTTCTGGGCATCACGGAACTTGAAGATGTCGAGCAGGTCTTCCACTTTCTTCTTCACATCCTTGAACTCCTCCAGTGCTTGACGGTCCACATCCTGCAGTTCGCCACAGGCAGGCACCACGCCATTCCAATATTTCTTGGTGAGCTGGAGCGCACGGTTGACGAAATTGCCGTAGACTGCCACCAACTCGTTGTTGTTGCGATCCTGGAAATCTTTCCAAGTGAAGTTGTTGTCCTTGGTCTCCGGAGCATTGGCTGTGAGCACATAGCGCAGCACATCCTGCTTGCCGGGGAAGTCAACGAGATATTCATGGAGCCACACAGCCCAGTTGCGGGAGGTGGAAATCTTGTCGTTCTCCAGGTTCAGGAACTCGTTGGCTGGCACGTTGTCGGGCAGGATATAGCCACCATGAGCCTTGAGCATGGTCGGGAAGACGATGCAGTGGAAGACGATGTTGTCCTTGCCGATGAAGTGGACGAGGCGGGTCTCAGGGTCTTTCCACCACTTCTCCCATGAGTCGGGCAGCAGTTCCTTGGTGTTGGAGATATAGCCGATAGGAGCGTCAAACCATACGTAGAGCACCTTGCCCTCAGCACCCTCTACCGGTACAGGAATACCCCAGTCGAGGTCGCGGGTCATGGCACGGGGCTGGAGATCCATGTCGAGCCAACTCTTGCACTGTCCGTAGACATTGGGACGCCACTCTTTGTGATCCTTTAAGATCCATTCCTTCAACCAGTTCTGATACTCGTTCAAAGGCAGATACCAGTTTTTTGTCTCCTTGAGCACGGGCTGCGAGCCGCTGATGGTGCTGTGGGGATTGATGAGCTCTGTCGGGTCAAGATCCTGTCCACACTTCTCACACTGGTCGCCATAGGCATGTGGATTGTGGCAGTGAGGGCATTCTCCCATGATATAACGGTCGGCGAGGAACTGGTGGGCATCCTCGTCATAATACTGCTTGCTGGTTTTCTCGATGAGTTTTCCGTCGTCGTAAAGCTTCTTGAAGAAGTCGGAGGCAAACTTGTTATGGATCTTCGAGGTGGTGCGGCTGTAGATGTCGAAACTGATGCCGAACTCCTCAAAGCTCTTCTTGATCATGTTGTGGTAGCGGTCCACGATGTCCTGTGGAGTGCATCCCTCTTTCTTGGCACGGATGGTGATGGGCACACCATGCTCGTCGGAGCCGCCGATGAAAATCACGTCCTGCTTCTTCAGACGAAGATAGCGCACATAGATGTCGGCAGGCACATAGACACCAGCCAAATGGCCGATGTGAACACCACCGTTGGCATAAGGAAGAGCCGCAGTCACAGTGGTGCGTTTGAATTTCTTCTGTTCCATTTATATTATTGTTTTATTATTCTGACTGCAAAAGTACTATTTTTTTGAGAGATAAGTCGGTTTCTTTGCTGTATATTTTGTCAAGAAGGGCAAATACGGCCCGTCTCGGCGAGTCTACATGATGTCTGCGGCAGAGCCTCCAGCAGCAATGGCATCCCTCATTTGTTCCATATAAGGTGCCACATGGGCAAAGAATTGGCGATAGCCGGGGCACAGATAGTTGAGTCCTTTCTCGCCGTCGGAAGTGGTGGCAAAGCGGTTTTTGGGGCATTCTCCGTGGCAGGCGAAGCGCCAGGAACATTTCAGACACTGTTGGGGAAGCGCCACCTTCATGTGGCGGAAGCGGTTTTGCATGTCGCTGAATCCCATGGAGGCAATCGGTTGCTGATGGATATTGCCCAACTTGTATTCCGGAAAAACAAAGTGGTCGCAAGCATACAGGTCGCCGTTGCGCTCCAAAGCCAGGGCATTGCCACAGTTGCGGGACAGGGAGCATACGCCAGGCTCCACCCCGCACCAGTTGGCGAGGGTGGCGTCAAAGAGTTGCACGAAATATTCTCCGATGTCGCGCTTCCGCCATTCGTCGAAGACGGCACAGGCGAAATGCCCCCATTGTTCGGGAGTGATAGACATGGCTGTGAGTTGGCAATCCTCAGGATTGTCGTTGATGTTGGCGAGACGGCCGTTGATGGTGCGTTCCACGATGGGAGTGAACTGCAGATAGTGGCAACCGATGGACTTGAAGAAACGGTAGAACTCCACCGGGTGCTCCACATTCTGGCTGTTGACCACTGCCATGGCGTTCCACATCACCTCATGCTTGTTGAGGCATTCGATGCCCCTCATCACCCGTTCAAACGATCCCTCTCCGCGGTTGTCCTTGCGGAAACGGTCATGGACGGCTTGCGGGCCGTCGATGGACACGCCCACAAGAAATCCGTTGTCGTGGAAGAACTGTGCCCATTCATCCGTGATGAGCGTTCCGTTCGTTTGGATGCAATTGTCGATATTGTGTGCCCCGGCATATTTCCGTTGCAGTTGGAGCGCATGCTCATAGAACGAGATGGGTCGGAGCAACGGCTCGCCACCATGCCAGGTGAAGAGCACATCCTGCTGGATTTGTGCCTCGATATAACTGCGGGTGAACAGTTCCAGGGTCTGGTCGTCCATATTTTGCTGTTCACTGTTGGCATAGAGCCCTTTCTTCTCTAAATAATAGCAGTAGTCGCAATGCAGGTTGCAGGCGGCGCCGGCAGGTTTGAGCATCACGTAGAGAGGGTGGGCGAAAGGCGATATGGTGCGCTTGGTATTCATGAATGTTTGATTTTGGAGAGACAAAGTTACCAATAATCCTGAACAAATAGCAAGAAAAGGAGAAAAACTCGGCTTTTCTTGGCATTATCCCCAAAACTTGCTACCTTTGCATACATTATATAATATTATAGAAATGCAAGAAACAAGACAAAATCGTATATCCCGACTTCTTCAGAAGGAACTCAGTCTAATTTTCCAAAGCCAGACCCGTGCCATGCATGGCGTGATGGTCTCTGTGACCCGTGTGAAAATCAGTCCAGACCTGAGCATCTGCACAGCCTATCTCAGCGTGTTCCCGTCGGAAAAGGGAGAGGAGATATTGAAGAATATCAATGCCAACGAGAAGACCATCCGCTATGATCTTGGCACTCGTGTCCGCAACCAGTTGCGCATCATTCCCGAGCTCAGATTCTTCATTGACGATTCCCTCGACTATATCGAACATATCGACGAACTGCTGAAGAAATGAATTTCCCCCTTTTCGTATCCCGTCGCTACCTGTTCTCCAAGAAGAGCACGAATGCCATCAATATCATCAGTTTCATCTCGATGATGGGTATTGCCGTGGCCACGATGGCGTTGGTTATCGTGCTCAGCGTGTTCAATGGCTTTCAGGATTTGGTGGCATCGTTTTTCACTCAGTTTGATCCGCAGCTTGAGGTGGTGCCGGCACAAGGCAAGGCCAGTGCCGCCAACGACCCGTTGCTCGCCCAAATACGGCGAATGCCGCAAGTGGATGTGGCGACCGAATGTGTGGAAGACCAGGCCCTCGCCGTTTATGGCGACAAACAAGCGATGGTGACGGTAAAGGGTGTGGATGACAATTTCGAACAGCTTACTCATATCAACGACATCCTGGTGGGTGACGGCGCTTTCGACCTGCATGCCGCAGACCTCGAATTCGGCGTCATCGGTATACGGCTTGCCCAAATCCTGGGCACTGGAGCCAGATGGGATGGATACCTGAAAATTTTTGCTCCGCAGCGGGTGGGGCAGTTGGACATGAGTGACCCGACGAGCGGTTTCGTGGTCGACTCATTGCTCTCGCCGGGTGTGGTGTTCCAAGTGAAGCAGGCAAAATATGACAAAGGCTATATTTTGGCTCCTATCGCCTTTGCCCGCCGACTTTTCCATCGTGACGGACAACTCACCTCGTTGGAGCTGCGGCTGAAGCCGGGCAGCGACTTGGAAAGCGTGAAGAAACAAATGCAGGAAATCTGTGGAAAGAAATATTTAGTCAAAGACCGCTATGAACAGCAGGCGGAGACCTTCAACATCATGAACATCGAGAAGTTCATCGCCTATATCTTCCTCACCTTTATCTTGGTGGTGGCATGTTTCAACATCATAGGTTCCCTTTCCATGCTCATCATTGACAAGCGCAATGATGTGGTGACCTTGCGCAATCTTGGTGCTACCGACAAGCAGATCACCCATATCTTCCTTTTTGAGGGCAGGATGATTTCCGTCATTGGCGCCATCATCGGCATCGGCTTGGGCTTGTTGCTCTGTTGGCTGCAGCAGGAATATGGCATTGTGGCGCTTGGAGACAGTGCCGGCTCATTTGTGGTTGATGCCTATCCGGTGAGTGTCCATTATACGGATGTGGCGGTGATTTTTGTCACCGTGGTGGCAGTCAGTTGGTTGGCTGTTTTGTACCCCGTGCGCTACATGAGCCGACGGCTGCTCAGCGAGGGATGATATAAAGCTGTACACAGCTGATTAGGATAACTTATTCATAAAATATATAAATTTAATCAATTGATTATTAATACTTTGCAACAGAAGAATCCCTATTTTAACACCATGCCGTTTCATGTACGGATATGAATGGTTGTACGGATTTGTATGCTTACGTATTATATTATAATGGGTGCACATCTTATTATATATATCTTTGTCGCACTAAAATCGAAGAAGAAAATAAACCTGTTTAATCTTTTTAGGATGACCATTGGAGACACGTTTGGAATTTTAAACGAAACATTGCTAAATAAAATCAAAACTCTATAAGTAAAAAATGAAAATCAATTGTCGTAATTTCGTGGTAGCCCTCGCTACTGCCTTTGTGGCTGTTTCGTGCTCCGACAACCTGTCGGAAGACGAGCACTACAAGGTGCCAAGTTGGCTGAAGGGTAATGCCTATGAAGTGTTGCAAAAGGAAGGCAACTACAAAACCTTCCTGCGAGGCATCGACCTCACCGGCAACAGCGGTATTGTTGGAGGCAAGAGTATCCTCACGGTGGCTGCCCCCAATGATGACGCCTTCAGCCGTTATCTCAGTGAAAAGGGATACAGTTCTATTGACGAGATGTATCAGAAAGACCCTCAGGCAGTGAAAAATCTCATCGGTATGCATTTGATGTACTATGCATACGATTGGAACAAGCTGGTGAACTTCCGCCCGACGGATGGTGATGCCGCAACAGATGAAGACAAAGCTAAAATGGCGGGTATGTATTACAAGCACCGCACACACAGCCAGGATGCTGCTGAAGATGTGAATGCGATGATTGACGGTGTGCAGAAGGATGTGAAGATTTATCACTACGAGCGCTATTTGCCCGTCTTCTCCACCAAATTCTTCCAGACGAAAGGCATTACAGACGCCGCTACCGATTACAACTATTTCTATCCCAACACCACTTGGTACGGAAGTGCGCACGGTGGCGACGGCTTCAATATTGCCAATGCCGCCGTTGACGACGAGAACAATGTCATCACAGACAATGGATATCTTTACCACATAGACCGAGTGATTGAACCTGTCAACACCATCTATGACGAGTTGAAGAACAATGCCGACTATTCCGAGTTCTTCAAGCTCTATGATTCCTATATGCAGTATGGCGAGGCGCTTTCTGAGACCAACACCTCGCTGGGCTATACCGCCTATGTCCGCAACCATACACCTCTGCCCGATATCGCCCATGAGTGGACGACGGGAAACAAGGCTGGCTTGGCTTATTCGATGACTGCTTGGTTGGAATCCAATGGCTACACCATTTTCGCACCGACGAATGCAGCCCTTGACAATTTCTTCAGAACATTCTGGACTGCGGAGAGTGGTTATCCGAACCTCGACGAACTGGATCCGCTGATTAAGCAATATTTCGTGCAACAAATGTTCGCACAATCTGACTATCCAGTGTTCCCCGCAGAAATCAAGAGCGGCAAGGTGAAGACTCCTTACGGTACAACCGTGAACTTGAATCCTGACGACATCGCCCAGAACCGTAGAAAGATTTGTGAGAACGGTGTCCTCTATGGTATGGATCAGATGACGGCTCCGGCTATCTTCTCGTCTGTTGTGGCTCCAGCTTTCCGTGATTCCAAATACGGTTGCTTCCTTTATACTTTGGATGGTTCAGGTCTGACCTCTTCCTTGGCTGCAGACAATACTGAATATGTGGCTTTGATTCCTACAAACGACCAATACTTGGCTGCCGAACCTTCTATGCGTCTTTATACAGCAGTAGATGGTAAGGTGCTCCAGGAGTTCAATGATGTGGATGGTGTGTATGGCACCATGTCTACCAGCCACATGACTCCGTTGGTGAACATCCACATTTCTGATAATGTGTCTTCCCTGAAAAACTCTGGCATTCAGATTGTTCCCACCTATTCTTCTTTCAACTATTGGTATGTGAAAGATGGTAAGATTACCACCAATGCACTTTTCAACCAGCAGTTGAATCCTGCTTATTCCGGCAATCCTTTCGTTGCTTTCCATGAATTGAAGAATGGCAACGAGGCTTGGAGCAATGGTAAGGCTTACACTTACGATGCCTCTTCTGTATTCAAGTCTGTGGAGGGCGATGGTCTTCTTCATTCCTTGGCTGTCTGCAACGACGCCAATTATGAATACTATCTCTTCGCCCAGTTGCTGAACAAGGCAGGTTTCGTTTCGGGTACAGATATTAAGTTCCCAACCGACGAGGCTGGCGTTTCACGTCGTTTGCTGGTGTTCGTTCCTACCAATGAGGCCATCAAGAAAGCCATGAAGGAAAATAAAAATTCTATTGCCGGCGCTTCTCCTCTCTTTGATGCGAACGGCAACTACAAACCTACAGGCAAACTGAATGCTACTCAGAAGTCTCAGCTCCAGTCCTGGTTGCAGGACTATTTCGTGAGCAATGAGGAGAACCAAATTACAGACTACCCATTCATCGGTTCGTCTTGCAAGGGTGAGTTTATCACCAAGAACCTCACCACCAAGCTCGACATCATTGACAACGGCAGTTCGCTCAGCGTGAAGCTTGCCGGCTCAAACAATGTAGTTCCCGTGGATGCCAAGTATTCTTACTTCCCATTCGCTTTTGCCGACGGATGTATGCACTTCATTGACGGAATCCTGAAATAACAATCGATATGAATAATAATGTATATATATATAATAAGGTGAAGAGGCTCGCTCTCATGATCCTTCTGCTGGTGGCTTGCACCGTCACGGCAGTGGCACAGCAGGTGGTGACGGGTACCGTGATTGATGCGGACCTGAAGGAACCCATCATTGGTGCCAACGTGGTTTTGGTCAACTCCCAAAACCGTAATATCAAGGGTACAACGACCGACATCGACGGTAACTACAGTTTGTCTGTTCCCGAGAATTTGAAGAATGTCACCATTCAGGTGTCTTACATTGGTATGAAGACCCAGAAAGTGAAATACACAGGTCAGACCAAACTCGACTTCACTTTGAGTGATGACTCCAAGACTTCTTTGGATGAAGTCGTGGTGACGGGTAGCCGTCGTGACAACATGGGTATCTCCAAGTTGGAACAGACCAGTTCCGTGCAGTCCTTGAAGATGGACCAGATTGTGGAGTCTTCTCCTGTCGGTTCTATTGAAGAGGCCTTGCAGGGACAGATTTCCGGTCTTGATATCACCATGGGTGGTGACCCGGGTGCCAAGAACACCATGCAGATTCGTGGTGCCAACACCTTGAACGGTGATGCCAACCCGTTGATTGTGGTCGATGGTGTACCATACGACACAGAAATTGGTGACGACTTCGATTTCGCCACCGCCAACTCTGAAGATTTCGGTGCCTTGCTGAACATCGCTCCTGCCAACATCGAGAGCATCGATGTGCTCAAGGATGCCGCCGCTACCGCTATCTATGGTTCCAAAGGCTCCAACGGTGTGCTCTTGATCAACACCAAGAGAGGTGCGATGGGTAAGACCCAGTTCAACTTCTCTACCAAGTGGACCATCAAGCAGGAACCTTCTTCTATTCCTTTGCTCGATGGCCGTCAGTACACAGCCATGATGCAGGACGCTCTTTGGAACGCTGCCAACGCCAAGGGTGTGCAGAGCGCTTCCACTGAAATGAACATGCTGTTCAATGCCGACCCGATCAACTATAACCCGAACTATAAATACTACGACGAGTACAACCAGAATACAGACTGGCTCGACCAAGTGAAGCAGAATGCTTGGGTTACCGATAACAACTTCTCTATGTCGGGTGGTGGCGAGAAAGCTCGCTATCGTTTGATGTTGGGTTACTATGATGAGAAAGGTACCACGGTGGGTACAGGCATGAACCGTCTGTCTACCCAGTTGAAGGTGACCTACAACTTCTCTGACCGTTTGCGTGTGCACACCGACTTCTCTTTCACCAACACTAAGAAAGACGCCAATGTGGTGGATAATGTCCGTTCTCAAGCTCAGTCTGCCATGCCAAACAAGTCACCTTATTGGATTGACGATGCGACAGGTCTTCCTACAGACCAGTATTTCTCCATGAACTCAGACTATGAAGGTCAGTATTCAGAAAAAAGCAGCAAAGGCTCTAACTTCAACCCGGTTGCCATGGCTAAACTTGGTTATAACAAGACCAACAGCCGCGAGGAGAAGATGACCATCACTTTGGAATACGACTTCCCATTCCACCTCCGTTTCAATGGTTGGGTTTCTCTGAACATGAAGACCAACAAGAACAACAAGTTCTTGCCACAGGCTGCTACAGGCGTGCTTTGGAACAGCATTTATTCCAACCGTGCAACCGATGCTACTTCAGACAGCTACTCATTGCAGTCAGAGGCTAAATTGCTCTATAGCAATACCTTTGCAAAAGTGCATGGACTGACTGCCACTCTTATTGCCCGTACCAAGCAGGCACAGAGCACAAGTACTTCGAATGTGACCTACGGAAATGCTTCTGCAAACCTTTCCGATCCTGTGATTGGCAGTGCCGTGGCAAGTACATCCTCAGGTTCTTCCGAAGCCCGTTCTATTTCTTTCATCGGTCAGGCTGTGTATAGCTTCGACAACCGTTATGTGCTCAAGGGTACCATCAACTATGAGGGTAACTCCGCCATGGGTTCCAACCACCGCTTCGGTTCTTATCCAGCATTCGGTTTTGCTTGGAACATTGACAAGGAGCACTTCTGGTCAGAGAAATTCCTCAAGATTGTGAACGAGGCTAAGTTCCGTGCCAGCATGGGTTGGGCAGGTAAGTCTCCTTCAGGTTCTTCCGCCTACTATGGTGCTTACAGCTCTTTGGGCGACTATGTGAGCAATCCTGCTATCTATCCTTCACGTATGCAGCTTAACAAACTGAAGTGGGAGACCACCCGTGAGTGGGACCTTGGTCTTGATCTCCGTCTGTTCAACAAACTGAACGTGACCTTCGACTATTATGACAAGAAAACCACAGACTTGTTGCTCAAGAATACTGCGATTCCTGCTACAACAGGTTACGACAAGATCGCTTGGATCAACTCTGGTGAGTTGAGCAACAAGGGTTTTGAGATTCGCTTCGACTACGATGTCCTCAAGAAAGGACCATGGTCATTGCGTATCGGTGCCAATGCCTCTCGTAATATTAATAAGGTGGAGAAACTTCCTTCTACCTATGTACAGGAAAACTACTCCTTCGGAAATGGCAAATATGCTCTTCGTATTGTCGAGGGACAGCCTATCGGCGCTTTCTATGGCTACCGCTACCAGGGCGTTTACCAGAATACCTCTGAGACCTATGCCAAGGATGCTTCCGGCAACGTGATGTATGACATCAGCGGCAAGCCTATCACCATGCGCAATGGTACCACACTCGTATATCCTGGCGATGCCAAGTATGAGGATGTCAATCATGATGGTGTCATCAACGAGAAGGATATTGTCTATCTTGGCAATGCCAACCCGAAACTCATCTTCGGTGGCAACTTGAACTTGAAATGGAAAGACTTTACCCTGACCGCTGTCATCTATGGACGTTTGGGTCAGAAGGTAATCAATGCCGCCCGTATGAACCTCGAGAATATGTATGGCAAGGGCAACCAGTCCACCGCCGTGCTGCACCGTTGGCGTGCTGAAGGTGACGTGACCGATATTCCTCGCGCACTCTATGGAATGGGTTACAACTACCTCGGTTCAGACCGCTTCGTGGAGGATGCCACCTATGTGCGTCTGAAGACCTTGACCCTCAACTACAGCGTGCCCAAGAAGTTCTTGACAAAACTCGGTTGGGGCATCACAAGTTGTAAACTCTTCGCTACAGGATACGACCTGTTCACTTTCACAAGCTATTCAGGACAGGAACCCGAGGTGGGTATGCCTACCGCTACCAAGTTGGTGCAGGACAGCTCTACCACACCTATCTCGAAGCGTTACGTGTTCGGTCTTAGTGTAAACTTTTAAGCGCATAAACAATGAAAAAAACTATATATACCATACTCTTTGCTGCGGCAACGTTGTCCATGACAACTTCCTGCGACGAATGGTTGGACGTGAAACCTAAGAATGAGCAGATTTCCACAGAATATTGGAAGTCGAAAGAAGAGGTGGAGGCTGTGGTCAACTCGGGCTACTACCGCTTGCGTGAAGCTGTGCCTACACTTCTGGAATGGGGCGAACTCCGTGGAGATGCCATGTATTCCACCTTGACAAACTTGGCGAAGTTGCAGGATTTCACCATGACATCTTCTAATGCTATCTGCAACTACCAGAAGCTCTATCAGGCAATCGCCATTGCCAACTCTGTCATCAAGTATGCTCCAGGTGTACAGGCAGAAGACGAAACTTACGCTGATGCCCAGATGAAATCACACCTCTGTGAGGCTTACTTTATCCGTGCATACTGCTACCTCATCTTGGTGAAGAACTTCAAGGAAGTGCCTTTGGTGACGGAGCCTTATGTGGACGACTCCCACGACTTCAACATCGCAAAGTCTACCGAGGAGCAGATTATCGCACAAATCAAGCAAGATGTGGAGACCGCTTTGGCGACCAATTCTGCCAAGTCTACCTATGAAAATGATTGGGAGACCAAGGGCCGTGCCACCAAGTGGGCACTCTATGCTGTGATGGCAGACGCTTGCTTGTGGAGCGAGGACTATGATGGTTGCATTAAGTATTGCGACTATATTCTCAATGCCGACAAGAGTGGAGAAGCATTCTATCCTAAGTTCCTCAGCCGTACGGAAGACTGGTACACCATGTTCTATCCAGGCAACTCCAATGAGAGCATTTTTGAGCTGAACTGGGACTATACCACAGAGAAGAAGAACAACAACTTCAATACCTTGTTCCCTTCAACAGGTACAGGAACGCTGAACATCTCTGCTTCTCTTCTGACGAAGATGCTCTCAGAGAATGCTATTGTTGAGGCTAATTCTTCTGGTTCTGAGCGTACAGGACGTATGAATCTTGCCACCTATGCCATGTCTAACGGATACATCCTTTGGAAATATCGTGGCAATGACGTGGCGGATGTGGAAGGTGGTCTTCGTACCTCTACCAACCAGGACGCCAACTTCATCCTCTACCGTGTGGCAGAGATTATTCTGATGAAGGCACAGGCAGAAGTCATGAAAGGCGACATCCCTACAGCCCTCGATCTCGACAACATGATTCGAGTGCGTGCAGGACTCTCCGCCATCTCTGACGTTGCCAAGCAAACTTATACCGAGGAAACTGCCTTGGATGAAATTCTTGAACAAAAAGAATTGGAGTTCGTCGGGGAAGGAAAACGTTGGTACGACCTGTTGTGGATGGCACGTATTGGCAATCACAAATATAAGAACAAGGTGATTGACATCGTTGCCACTGGTAATACGACAACGAATCCTGACTGGATTAAGTCTACGTTGACCAACGACTATGCTTGGTATATGCCGTTGGCTGAAAGCGAGTTGGAGAACAACCAACTTCTTGTCCAGAATCCATATTACAGCAAATAATTGAGAATAAGATTATGAAAAAAATATTTTATATATGTTCAGCATTGATGATCCTCTTCACGATGACATCGTGCGACATGGATGTATTTGATATTGGAAAAGACCCTGCCCAGGGCACTACCTACAAATCCGACGAGTCTTCTCCGATTTCCGACGTGCTGGCAAATGATGGTCGTTTTGGCGAATTCGTCAACACCATCAAGGCTGCCGGACTTTACAGCGGCTTCAACCAGAGTTCCGATGGTGTGAGCTACACGGTCTTCGCTCCGACAGACGAGGCGATGGCTAAATATGAAACCGCACTTGGTAGCAAGGTGGCAGATATGGGCACAGAGTATGCCCGCAGTTTCGTGCTTTATCATGCCATGAAGGACTCTATCCTGCCCGATGCTTTCGTCACCAAGAGCAGCATCACCAACCTCACACGTGACAAAATCAATGTGGCTGTCGACACAGAGCATACTGGTGAGGCAACGCTGACCAACAGCAATAGTCAGGCACAGGTGATTGAGATGGGTATCTCTGCTTCCAATGGTAAAATCTATGTGCTGTCCAGTGCGTTGACTCCATTGGTAGAGACGGTGTATGACCGTTTGAACAAAGACCAGAACTACAACATCTTCTTGCAGGCTGTCAAGGACGCCAAATGGGATAAGATGCTCAACACCATCTCCGATACGGTGGTGGCAGAAGATGGAACACAGACGGTTATCAACCGCAACTTCAGTGTGCTTGGTGTGACCGACAAGACCTTCGGTGAGGCTGGTATCAGCAATGTGGAACAGTTGAAACAAAAGTTGGTGGCTGCGAACACAAAAGCCGGATTGAGTGCCGACTCTTTGCTTCGTGCTTATGTGGGCTACCACATTGTGCAGAGCAAAAATACGGTGGCTGCCCTCGGTACCATGCAGGGCGAGAGCACTTCTCGTCTGTGGTCAACGGGTGCTCAGAACCTTGTGTTCACTTTGTCAGCTAACGACAACGAGGAAGATATGGCTAAACGTTATGCCATCAATCCTGCCAGCGGCACCCCCATCCACTTTGTAGAATCGGGTAGCAATATCCTGGCTCTCAACGGTTATCTCCATCAGGTAGACAACTGGATGCCTGTTTGGGAACCTGAGCAGCAGACTGTGGTTTGGGACTTGGCTGATGACAATGAAATCAGAACGATTGTCGAGGATGCAGGAAGTGATTATCAACCTGTGGAAATACCTAAGAAGCAGGTCCGCACTTCCATCTCCTCTGCTTCTTGCATCCAGCATACCGAAACAGAAACCAAGAACACTTCTTTCGGTGTGGTTACATACTGTACTGTAGGACAATATACAGCTCTCGCACTTGCCAATGGCGCCCATCAGGCAAACAACAATGACTGTGTTGTGTTCAACCTTGGTAATACGGGTACAGCGACCATGACAACCCCGACCATTGTGCGTGGTAAATATAGAGTGAAACTTGACGTGGTTTATAATACTACCCAGAACTTTATGCGTACCAAGTCTGACGGTTCTGGTGGAACACTTGAAGTGACTTTCGATGGAAAGAACAAGACATTCGTCGCTCCTTATACACAGGTGGCGGTGATTCCCGCCCCGGGCAGTACTCTGAAGAATCCACTTCCAGGTGTGTACACCACCGTACTCTACGACGAGATTGAGTTTGACAGTACCTCTTCTCATACCTTCTCGTTCAAGATTAAGGATGGAGCCGCTTCCAGCAATGGTAACTTCTCACTCCAGTTCGACACCATGACCTTTGAGCCTATCGATGACTAATCGGGAAATGGCGCAACATAAACAATATTAATATTATCAAGACGTATGAAATACAACAGAATATTCGGTTCGTTGGCTGCTGCGGCAGTATTGCTCTTCTCGGCTTGTTCAGAGTTGGAAGACAAGGACTACTACAAGCATGGTTCGGAGATCAACTCCGACGAGCTGGAGGTTGTGAACGAAAGCAGTGAGGCATATCTCTCCTCACATGCCGAGTACTCTTCCATGAACGAACTTTTCAAGACGCATGGTATCTATACGCAGTTGGAAGCCAAGAACCAGCTGAGCACCATGTTAGTGACCGACAATGATGACTATGTGGCTCCAGAAGGCTCCGCTGCCGATATTGAAACCACCGTCAAGGCTCATGTGAGCGATGCGGCTGTGTCGCCCGCCAACTTGAAAACAGATAAAAACGACATGCGACTGCTCATGTGGCATGGCAAGTATGTGAATGTGGATCTCGACGATGCCGCCCTCAACGAGGGAAAAATTGCAGGACACATCATGTTCGGCACTTCTTCTGTCAAGAAGGTGGTGAAGACCAATTCCGGTTATATCTATGTGCTCTCTTCCCTGTTGAACACGCCGAAGTCAATCAATGACTACATCTCAAGCCTTGACGACAACTATTCCATTCTCCGTGATTCCGTACAGGCAAGCGGTGGCAAGGAGTTTGACAAGGCCAACAGTAAGCCTATCGGTGTGAACAGCGAGGGTAACACTGTCTATGACACTGTGTGGATTTACAAGAACACCCACTTCCTTGAGAAGGATGTCGACCTCAACTCTGAGTCTTTGACCGCCACCCTTCTTGTTTCCAGCAACGATGTGATCGAGGCAGCCATTGCGGATGCCAAGGCTCGTCTGAAGAAATGGGGACTTTGGGACAGTTGGAACATGGATCGTCAGCATGATTTTGAATACACCATGCGTCACTGGATTATGGATGCTTCATTCTATAATAAGAAGTATACGGCCCTTGAACTGCTGAATACCGATCCCGACAACATGCTGTCCAGCATCTTCAGCAAGAGTTGGAAGACATCTGTCCAGCAGATTGATCCGGAACCGATAGAGTTGTCAAACGGTGTGGCTTACAAGGTGACTAAGCTCCATATTCCTAACAATGTGCTTATTTGGCGTTTGAAGGAAGAGTTCTGGATTTACGATCTTTGCGATGCAGACCAGAAAGCTAACTATTTCCAGATGTTCAACGGCATCTATAGAAGAACGAATGTGGGTGTAGAGGCATGGACAGCGCTCTCTGGTGTCTGGCCACTCGTTGAAGACCGCGCTCTTGAAATGTCTGTAGGTGACAGCCCGGCAGACGGTTGGTCTCTCGATTTCACACCTTGCAAGCGCAACTATTTGTGGAAGCAGGGTGCCAATGGCGAATATCCTTCCCGTGCTTGGATGGTGAAGAATGGTAAGAAGAGAGGTGACCTCGACTTGCAGGACACCAAAGTTTCCCCATTCCTGATTCCACCAGGCAAGTATACCTTGTACTTCGGTTCTAAGCAAAACCAGAATCAAGACATCAAGATTACGGTGTTTGTCAATGGTCAGGCTGTGGCTACTTCCAATGTGATTACCTTAGGTTCCACCACCACTTTCCACTACGATCGTAATCCGGGTGGATATCCCGATGGATACGATCCCAAGGCTGAAAATCTTGCTTCCAACAAGAAAGCTGGCAACTATGACACTGATGGTGGTAAGATTATGGACGATGTTGTGATCCCTGATGTGAAGGGCGATGGTTCTCCTGTACAGGTGATGTTCCGCATTGAGTGTGCATCTTGGTCAGGAGTGACTACTATGGTCTTTAACCATTGGTGCTTGCGTCCATCCGCAGACAACTACTAATGCAAGTTTCACGAAATGAAAGACAAAACGATGAAAAGTAAAATATCGAAATATACCAACGGCTGTATGAGAAGTTCGCTTCTCATCAGCCTTGCATTCTCGGTTTCCACTGCTGTTCATGCCCAGGCATTCAAGGGCAAGGTGGTGGGCAACGACGGCAAGCCTGTGGCAAATGTGGTTATCTCCGTGCCGGGTCATCCCGTGGTTCGTACCGATGCCAACGGTGAGTTCTCCATCAAGGAAATCAAGGGCGATCAAGCACGTCTCACCTTCCGTCATGACAACTATTATAATAAGGTGGAGTATGTGAGCAAGCGTGATGCGGGCAAACCCTTCACCGTTCACCTCATCTCTACCAAGACCACTCGTTACAACGAGGAGACAGTGCTCCCTGATGGTACGGTGGAGAACGATGCTTCCATCTCGGGTCGTTACAATGTGACCCGCAAGGATTTCGCACTCGGTTCACAGAGTGTGGAGAATGCCATGCGCGATCTTCCCGGAGTACGGGTGACGACCAAGAGTGGTATGCCGGGTGAGGGTGCCAACATTCAGATGCGCGGCATCAAGAGCATTATCGGCGATACCAATCCACTCTTCGTCATCAATGGTGTTCCCTATTTGCCCGACAAGAACGAGTCTCAGGTCATCGGCGGTTTGAGCCGCTCCGTGTTCGAGGCACTCAATGGTCAGGACATCAAGAACATCACGGTGCTCAAAGACGGTGCTGCCGCTATCTATGGTTCTATGGCCAACAATGGTGTTATCCTCATCGAGACCGACCAGGCCTCCAAGGAAAACATGAACACCCGCATTTCGTTCAATGCGCTCTATGGCTACAACTGGAACAAAAGCCGTCTGCCATTGATGAATTCCACTCAGTACAAGAGCTACTTGACAGATATGGGTCTTACCTATTATGACAACCAGGAGTCTTTCTTCAAGGATTTCTCCTTCTTGTCCAATCCCAATGCCAACAATGCCGATCTCTACACCTACAATACCAATTGGCAGGACGAGATTATGCACAACTCCTCTACCAAGGACTTCTTGTTCCGTGTGGAGGGTGGTGACGCTATCGCCAAGTACAACATCTCTTTGGGTTATGCCGGAACAGACGGTACCATCCGTGAGACCAATACCGACCGCTACAATGCGCAGATCAACGCTTCTGTGCTTGTGAGCCGCAAGGTGGAAATCTTGGCTTCGGTCAACACCGCCTACCTGACAGGTAACTATATGGAGCAGGGCATGAACTATGAAATCAACCCTCTGTTGGCTGCTTACCGCCGCACACCATTACTGTCACCTTATCGTTCCGATATCTACGGCAAACTGATTTCTACTTACAGCACCTACCAGTATGGTGCCATTGACAATGCCGACATGTATGTGTCCAACCCATTGGCCATTGTCAATCAGGTGACCGCCAAGCAGAAGCAGTATGACTTGAACGCCAAGTTGCAGCTCGTTTATACCCCCACCCAGCATCTCACATTCAATGCACTTGTAGGTCTCTACTACAACTACAACCAGGAAGAGATGTTCGTTCCAGGTGTGGACGACGGTGCCGCCATCAAGTATATTTCCGACCGTTATGGCATCGCCAAGAACACCGTTCGTGCCGGCACGAACTATACCGTCAACTGGTTCTATGGACTCAATGGTACCTACCACAAGACCTTTGCCGAGAAACACGATTTCAAGGCACAGTTGGGTGCCCAGGTGCTCATGTCCAGCTACGAGTATGATGCAGCCTTTGGCCGCAATACCCAGAACGACCACATGACCTCTATGGGTAGTGCGTCTACATCAGACAAGCGCTACTTCAGCGGTTACAACAACGATTGGAACTGGGTTGACGTGTATGCCAAGGTTGACTATACTTATAACAACTTGCTGCGTCTCGGCTTGACCGCTGCTTACGACGGTGCTTCAAGTGTTTGTGGCAAGTTTGGCGATATGCGTGTTTATCCAGGCGTTGACGCTGTGTTGATGCTGAAAAACAGCTCTTGGCTCCGTCGGGTAGACTGGGTGAACAAGTTGAACCTCTACACCAACTTCTCTTTGACAGGCAACAGCCGCTTCGGTACCAAGAACTTTGGAAGCTATTACACTTCCACTCCTTTCCTCAACATTGCCGGTATTGTGCGTGCCAATTTGGGCACAACCGACCACTTGAAGGCAGAGAAGACAGGAACTTGGAACATCGGTGTGGACGCCTCGCTGCTCAACAACCGTTTGATGCTTGGTGCGGAATACTATCGCAGCAAGACCACAGACGTGATTTTCGCAGGCAACAATTCCGCCTTGTTGGGTACCAGCACTTACTACCGTAACGGTGGCAAGATTGCTTCCAATGGTGTGGAGCTGAAGGTGTCTGGCACTCCTGTTGTCGCCAAGGACTTCATTTGGACTTTGGGTGGAACGCTCAGCACGGTTCATAACCGGGTTCGTGATATGAAAGACTTGGGCGACCTCACCTACACACTCTCTGACGATGCAACCCTCATCACTCGTGTTCATGAGAATCCATATTCCTTCTATGGCTATCAGACCAACGGTGTTTATGCAACTACAACTGAGGCAAACAGCGCTTACACAGATGCCGACGGCAACAAGAAAGCCCTTGTGAACGCAAAGGGCGTGGCTTATGAGGCTGGTGACGTGCGCTTTGTCGACCAGAACGGCGATGGCAAGATTGATGCCAACGACCGTGTGGTGCTTGGCTCTGCCACACCGAAGGCTTTTGGATCTTTCTTCACACGCTTTGAATATAAGAACTTCGCACTCGACCTCGACTTCGGTTATCAGTGGGGTGGCAAGGCTTACAATGCTATGCGCCGCATCACGGAGTCGGGCAAGGACTTCTCCAACCAGGCCATCTCTATGACTCGCCGTTGGAGTATGGAAGGTCAGGTGACCGATATTCCTCGTGCAGAGTGGGGCGATCCACGTGGCAACAATGCCTTCTCAGACCGTTGGATCGAGAAGACAGACTTCATCAAGTTGCGCAATGTCACCTTCAGTTATACACACAACAAGCCTATTTGGAATTTCATCCAGGGCGCGACCATCTATGTGACGGGCGAGAATCTGCTCACCTTCACCAACTATCTCGGTCTTGATCCCGAGTTCGCCTACAACTACAACGCATTGATGCAAGGAGTAGACTATGGCAAGGTGAACGCTCCACGTTCCGTGAAATTGGGTGTAAACTTGAAGTTCTAACATAAATATAAATCTAAAAGAATATGAAATTCAATATTTTCAATAGATGCAAACTGGGAATGGGAGTGGCTGCTGCAGCGCTCTCCCTCTCTCTGACATCCTGCTCCGACTTCTTCAGCCCGGAGACCGATGACCAGATTGCCGACAAAGAGTATATCTCGGAGAATACCGAGATGTACACTGGCTTCATTGGCATCATCACCAAGATGCAGGCAATCGGTGACAAGGAAATCCTGCTCACCGACACGCGTGCCGAGATGCTGGAGCCAACCACCAATGCCAGCACAGACTTGATCAATGTCTACGACTATGCTGACAATTTGAAGGATAATAGTTATGCGACACCGGCTCCTTATTATGAGGTGATTATTGCCTGCAACGACTATCTGGCAAAAATCAAGGAATACCGCAAGCAGCCTCAGGCTGACGATGAGGTGTGCCAGAACTTGATTTCTTCCACCATCCGCATCAAGGCTTGGACCTACAAAACCATTGGCGAAATCTATGGCGAGGCAGCTTGGTGCGACGATCCTGTGGGCAGTGTCAATGAGTATCTTGCCAAGGCTCGTGCCAATGTGCTCCCGATGAAGGATATCGTTGACAAGTGTCTGAATTTGTTGGATAATGGTTTCGACGGCGTTCCTTCCGACCGTACCGTGGACTGGATTGCCTGGCTCGATCCTTCAAACGTGACCAACATCGCCAAGTCAGATTTCCGTAAATGGAACTATCTGATTCCTCCCTATGAGGCAATCTATTCAGAACTTTGCTTGTGGAAGGGTGCCTATCTTGACAATGCCAATGGTGTGGGCAGTGAGGCTGCACGCACTTATTACGAGAAAGCTGCCGATCTTCTTTTCACTGCGCTGAACACGGCTGCCAACAACAAAGGCTACAGCTATAGCAAGACACAGAAATACTGGTTCCCGAACAACGGTACCAATGGTAAGTATTCCGTTTACTTCCGTGACAAGGATCCTGCTCCTGTAGAGAATGTATGCTGCTTGCTCTACGACTATTCACAGGGACAGACCAATGGTCTCATCAAGCACTTCAATACCGATGTGACAGACGGCTATCTCTTGAAACCTTCTGAAATTGGTATGGAACACTTCACCAATCCTGAGTACAATCCTGGCGGCTCTGAGTCCGACACACGTTACAAGACAGTTGTGGGCAAGACCGGTTCCAAGCGTTACATCGCCAAGTTCCGTTTGGATGGAGGTTCTGCTGCCGCCCGTCCAAACCCATGGGAACAGGATTGCTACATCTATATCTATCGTGCCATGCAGTATCACCTGATGCTCAGCGAGGCACTCAACCAGTTGAACCGTTTCCGCGCTTTGAATGCTGTGCTCAATACTGGTACCAAGGGTGATGTCCAGACAGAGATTGTCGCAGGATCTAATCCTGAGGAATGGAAGGGTTTCAACCGCAACTGGACCCAGGATACAGAATGGGGAACCATCTCTAACAGCGACTTGGGCGTCCGTGGATGTTTCACGGGACTCACCGCCCGTCCTATCCAGGAACAGAAAACTGTTGAAGCCAAGCGTGCCAACGATATTCAGTTGCTGAAAGAATGCGAATTGGAACTCTCTTGCGAGGGCAAAACCTATCCTTGGATGAACCGTGTGGCTGTGCGCTACAACGATGCAAGCATCGTGGCTGATGAAGTTTGCCCCAAGTATGAGGCTTCCGGCAAGGCTGCTACTGTTCGTGCCAAGATTATGAATGGTGGCAACTGGGTGAAATATCCACTTTAGCCTATTCAAGTATTCTCCCTCTCCGTGATGAAGAGGGAGAATACTTACAAGATATTTTTATT
>JBNMIE010000024.1:0-26886 GCA_050873125.1 Prevotella sp. | reverse complement strand
CTTTAATGTACTTCATAAGCGATAAGTGTTTGATAGCTACAAAGTTACGAAAATATTTCGAGAAAACCAAAGATAAAGTGTTAACAATAAGAAATATTAGGAGACATTTTGGCTGCTATGAGTTTTCAGACAATCTCCCCCAGATGTGCAGAATTGCGGACTTGAATGATTTGTTCATCATGTGAATCTGATAAATGTTTATATTAAAAATGAATGATAATCTCAGCTTATAAAGTCCCTGAATAGAATTTTGGGTGCAAAATTACAAAGAATAGTTGAATATACAAAAATTGGCAGCCATAAATTTATGACTGCCAATAGATTATGTCTTGTTTTTTATTCTCCGATGATGTCTTTGGCGCGTTCAAGCGCCACCTTGATGTGAGGACAGATATTTTTCTCGCCCACCAGAGCGTAGAAGCCTGCGTGCTCCAATGTCTGGTGAACCTTGGGGTTCACACCCGACAACACAATCTGGATGCCTTCCTTCTTGCTCATCAGACAGAGGTTGGTGAGGTTGTGGATGCCGGTGGAGTCGACAAACGGCACCTTGCGCATTCGGATGATTCTCACCCGTGGGCGGTCGCCGAAGCTCGCCATGATTTCCTCAAACCGGTTGCCGGCTCCGAAGAAATAGGGACCGTTGATCTCATACACCTCCACACCCTTGGGAATGATGAGATGCTCGTCGTGGTCGTGGCTGATGCCGCTCTCGTCCTCTGTGACAATCTCGTCCATAATCACCTTCACATCCGTGGTCTCCGCCATACGCTTCATGAAGAGCAGACAGGCGATGAGCAGTCCCACCTCGATGGCGATGGTCAAGTCGAAGAGGATGGTCAGGAAGAACGTGATGAGCAGCACGGTGACATCGCTCTTGGGGTTCTTCATCAAGGCGAGGAACGAGCGCCAGCCCGACATGCCATAGCTCACCACCACCAGCACACCAGCCAGACACGCCATGGGGATGTATTGGGCGAGCGGCATGAGGAAGAGGAAGATGAGCAGCAGCACCACCGCATGGATGATGCCCGCAATGGGAGTGCGTCCGCCATTGTTGATGTTTGTCATCGTTCGGGCAATGGCACCCGTGGCGGGAATGCCGCCAAAGAGGGGAGAGGCGATGTTGGCGATGCCCTGGCCAATCAACTCCGTGTTGGAGTCGTGGTGGTCGCCAATCACACCGTCAGCCACCGTGGCGGAGAGCAGCGACTCGATGGCGCCGAGGATGGCAATGGTGAAGGCGGGGGAGATGAGGTTCTTGATGGTGTCCCAATTGATGCCGGGCAGGGTGGCTGCCGGCAGTTGGCTGCTGATGGTGAAGCGGTCACCGATGGTCTCGATGCCCGTGGCGCCACAATATTTCTGCAAGCCCAATGCCACGAGCGTCATCACGATGATGGCGATGAGCGAGCCGGGGATGCGCTTGCTGAACTTGGGGGTGACGACGATGATCACCACACTCAGCACACCGATGAGCGCGCTCCACGGGTCGATGGTGTGGAAGTCCTGGATGTAAGCTCCCCACTTCTCCAGAAAGTCGCTCGGCACGGTCTGCATCTGCAAGCCGAAGAGATCCTTGATCTGGGTGGTGAAGATGGTCACGGCGATACCGCTCGTGAAGCCCACCACGATGGGGTAGGGAATGTACTTGATGATGGTGCCCAGATGGAGCACGCCGAAGAGGATGAGGAACACACCCGCCATCAGGGTGGCGATGGTCAGTCCCTCCATGCCATACTGCTGGATGATGCCATAGATGATGACGATGAAAGCTCCGGTGGGGCCTCCAATCTGCACTTTGCTTCCTCCGAACACGGAGATGATGAAGCCTGCCACGATGGCGGTGATGATACCCTTCTCAGGGGTGACGCCAGAGGCGATGCCAAAAGCGATGGCGAGCGGGAGGGCAACGATGCCGACGATGATGCCCGCCATGAGATCTTGCATGAATGTCTTGCGGTCGTAGTGTCGCAGGGTTGCGAACAGTCGCGGGGAGAATGTCATGGTGGATTTTTTTGTTTGTTATATTAATAAATAATGTATAGTCGTTTGTCTCGAACCCCACTTTCTCAGTGAGGGCTGCACAGGATGGTGCACACGCGGTCTTGGAAAGCCCGTCCGTTCTTGCGGTGCATCACACCCTGGTTGATGATGGAGAAGGCGAGATGGTGGCCGTTGGAGGCGGTGCAGTAGCCGGCGAGCGAACTGATGCCCGTCACGGTGCCCGTCTTGGCATGCACATTGCCACTGGTGAACGAACCCCTCATGCGCTTCTTCAGCGTGCCGTCCACACCGGCGATGGGCAGGGCGGGATAGAGGTGCACATAGATGTTGTTGTTGCGGTAGGCATAGCGCAGCATCATCACTTCAAGTTCCGCCGTCACATAATTATATAAGGAGAGACCGGAGCCGTCGGCGAAATTGTAGCGGGCAGGGTCAAGACCGATACGGCGCACCAACTGATTGGTCACGGCGCGGGCACTCTTGGCGGATGCCGGATGGTTGCCAGTGGATGCCGCCGTCTGGTAGAACATCGACTCGGCATAGAGGTTGTCGCTCTCCTTGAGCATGCGCATCAGTATCTGGTCGATGGTATGGAATCGTGTACACACATTATAGGCATTGTAGGGCACGGTGCCTGTGTAGGTGGAAGCCGACACCACGATGCTGTCCTGGCGCAGTCGGCGCAGGAAACGGTCCATAAACTCATCCTTGCGGGAGATGAGCAGCGGAGAGAGCACAGGGTTCTTGTCGTCCCAGCACCATCCTTGTCCCAACCGGTCGGCGTCTTTCATGCTCGTGTCGGCAAACAGCGTGCCGCAGATGGTGTCCACCCCCATCTCCTTGAGACTGGTGACGAAGGCGGCAAGGTCGTCGTTGTTGAATCGCGGATCGAATCCGCCCACACAATAGACCGCCCCAGTGAGCGTGTGGTTTTCTATCTTTCCGGTGTATTTCAGTTCCGTCTTGAACTGGTAGGAACCGCCGAGCTTGTCGATGGCGGTGATGGCTGTGATCACCTTCATGGTGGAAGCCGGGCGGAGTGTCTGGCGCTCGTTGTGGGCGAAGACCACGGAGTCGGCATCCAGGTCGTAGACCATCAGTCCCACCTGTGACGTCTTGAACATGTCACTCTCGAGCAGGCGGCTGAGCTTCACCCCCACCGCCTTGTCCCAAGGCAGATGGTTGAGCGTGCTGTCAGAAGCGAGCGAGTCGGCCACAAGCGAGTTGTCATCAGCGTTGTCGTCATTGTCGTCATCCTCGATGATGGTCTCGTCGGCCTCAAGAGGCGTATGGTTCACTTGAGCCTTGATGGGCGAAGAGAACAGGAAACTGAGAATCAAGCCCATGAGTACAATCGCCCGTGGACGGATTCCTCCAAACAAAATCATTTTCATAATTGGGTGCAAAATTACAAATAATATTCCGAACACGCCCCCGCAAGGCTGAAAAAGAATAGAAAAAAACGACAGATTGTTTCTTCTTCTTCCATAATTTGTATTACCTTTGCATCAACTTAGCGGCAATGCCCGTACGAATAACAAACAATAAAGATGGTATTCAAATACGATTTCCTCATTATCGGCTCAGGTGTGGCTGGTATGAGTTATGCTCTGAAAATCGCCAGAGCGCACAAAGGCAAAATCTGCCTCATCTGCAAGACCTCGCTCGACGAGGCCAATACGTCTTTTGCCCAGGGTGGCGTCGCTTCGGTGACCAACCTTGAGGTGGACAATTTCGAGAAACACATTCAAGACACCATGATTGCCGGCGACTACATCAGCGACCCGGCAGCAGTCAACCAAGTGGTTAGAAACGCTCCTGCGCAGATTAAGGAATTGGTGCAGTGGGGCGTGAACTTCGACAAACAGCAGGACGGAAAGTTTGACCTCCACCGCGAGGGCGGACACTCTGAATTCCGCATTCTGCACCACGCTGACGACACCGGTGCCGAGATACAGCGCGGACTGATGGAGGCCGTGCGCAATACCCCTAATATAGAGGTGAAGGAAAACCACTTCGCCGTGGAGATTATCACCCAGCACCATCTGGGCATCGAGGTGACTCGACGCACACCGGACATCGAATGCTACGGCGCCTATGTCCTCGACCCTGACACCCAGAAGGTGGACACCTATCTGAGCAAGGTCACCCTGATGTGTACTGGCGGATGCGGCGCGGTCTATCAGACCACGACCAACCCCGTGATTGCCACCGGCGACGGTGAGGCCATGGTCTACAGAGCCAAGGGAGAGGTGAAAGACATGGAGTTCGTGCAGTTCCATCCCACAGCCCTCTACCATCCCGGAGAGACCCATCCCGCCTTCCTCATCACAGAGGCAATGCGTGGCTACGGCGGTATCCTGCGACTGCCCAACGGCGAGTCGTTCATGGAAAAATATGACAAGCGTCTTTCGCTGGCTCCCCGTGACATCGTGGCAAGAGCCATCGACAAGGAAATGAAAATCCATGGTCTCGACCATGTGTGCCTCGACGTGACCCATAAGAATGCCGAGGAGACAAAGCATCATTTCCCCAACATCTACCATAAGTGTCTGTCCATCGGCATCGACATCACCAAGGAATATATCCCCGTTCGCCCGGCTGCCCACTATATGTGTGGCGGCATCAAGGTGGACCTCAATGGTGAGTCGAGCATCCACAGACTCTATGCCCTCGGCGAATGCTCCTGCACTGGTCTGCATGGCGGCAACCGATTGGCCTCCAACTCTCTGATTGAGGCGGTGGTCTATGCCGATGCTGCTGCCAAGCACAGCCTTGAGGTGGTAGACCAGTATGACTTCAACGACCGTGTGCCCGAATGGAATGACGAGGGAACGATGACCAACGAGGAGAAGGTGCTCATCACCCAAAGCGTGAAAGAAGTGGGTGAGTGTATGAGCAACTATGTGGGCATCGTGCGCAGCGACCTGCGCTTGAAGCGTGCCTGGGACCGTCTCGACCTGCTCTACGAGGAGACAGAGGCACTGTTCAAACGCGTGAAGGCCAGCCGTGACATCTGCGAGTTGCGCAACATGATCAACGTGGGCTACCTCATCACTCGCCAGGCCATTGAACGTAAGGAATGTCGTGGTTTGCACTACACCATCGACTATCCCGTTCATGCATATGATAACAAGAACGAATAAAACAATAACAGATTGATAACGCCTTAACAGTGGTTAGGGCAAATATTTAAAACTAAGTTTAAACAAGGAGCATGTATCTGTGAAGATATTACTCCTTTTTCATATTGTTGCCCTGCTGCTCTGTGAAGAACGGCAGGGCTTTTGTTAAACAGACAAATCTAAACGAAAAATATGATGAAGAATAAAACACTGAAGAGAGCTTTGCTCTCAGCCTTTGTGGCTCTGTTTGGAGCTGGCGGGGCGATGGCGCAGACTCCATCCTTCAATCCCCTGGAGATGGAAACACAGCTCAACGCCATGGCTGACTCGCTCACGGCAAACCTCAAACCCTGGACGGTGCCCAACCGTTCGTTCGACATTCGAAAATATGGCGCCAAGGCCGACGGCAAGCGGGTGAACACCCGTGCCATCCAGCGTGCTATCGATGCTTGCTTCAAGGCAGGTGGCGGCAATGTGGTGGTGAGTGGTGGCGACTATGTCACCGGCACTCTCGTACTCAAGTCGGGAGTGATGCTCCATATCGACAAGGGTGCCCGTCTGCTGGGCAGCACCTCGCTGAAGGATTATCCCGACCATGTGGAGCAACTGCACAGCGTGTGCCGTGATGTCCATCGCTACCGCATTTCGCTCATCTATGCCGAGCGGGCAGACCGTGTGGGCATCAGCGGAGAGGGCGAAATCTACTTCCGCGGTTCCCGTGACAACTTCCCCGGTCCCGAGACGGTGAGCGAAATCGAGGGCAGACCCTTCGGCATTCGCATGATTGAGTGTAAGAATGTGGTGGTGAGCGGTGTCCATTTGCGTGACGCCGCAGCCTGGATGCAGTGCTACCTGGTGTGTGAGAATCTGATCTTCGACGGCATGCGTGTCACCAACCAGGTGAACTACAACAATGATGGCTGTGACCTTGACGGTTGCCGCAATGTCATTGTGCGCCATTGCCAAATCAATTCCCATGATGATGCCCTCTGTCTGAAAACCGCCAGTGGGCGTGCCAATGAAAACTTCCTGGTGGAGGACAACATCTTCTACACCCACTGCAACGCTTTCAAGTTTGGCACCGATTCCCAAGGCGCTTATCGTCGGATTGTGGGGCGCCGGCTCACGTTGGGTGGAACACCTGTGGGCAAACCCTCTTGGAAAGACATCCATGAGTGCAGCACTGGTGTGACCCTTGCCACCACCGATGGCGGCAATGTGAGCGACATCCTGCTTTACGACCTCACCATCTCCCGTGCCCGTGCTCCCTTCTATCTTGGCGTGGGCAACCGCGGCCGCCGTTGGCAGTCGGTGATGGAGCATCCGGGCCTGCTCCATCGTGTCTATATCCACGACGTGTTGGGAATGGACAATCGCCGTCAAGGTTCGTTTATCAATGGCACGGAAGGTTATCGGGTGAGCGATGTGTTGATGAGAGAAGTACATCTCACCCAGATTGGCGGTGGCACGCAGGCCATGGCTGAGGCTCCAGTGGAAGAAAAGCCCGGTGGCTATCCCGACGCTCAGGAGTGGTCTCGCAAAGGCTTGCCTTCCTATGGTTTCTATGTGCGCCATGCCCAGCGCATCGTGTTCGACAAGGTGGATGTCCGTCCCAAGGCAAAGGATGAACGCCCCATGATGCGCATAGCGGAAGACTGCGAGAACATCAGCATCAAGTAGTCTTTCCTATACATTATTATATATAAGCAGAAGGGCAAGGAAGGCAGACTGTCGATGTCTGCTCGTCCTTGCCCTTCTGCTTATTCTTGTTTAGTCCATTCTTGAGAGGTAGTCTTCATAGGTGAACTCCCTCAGCATCTCAAGTTCGCCGTCAGGGTGGAGGAGGGCGATGGAAGGATGGGTGATGCCGTTGAACATGCACGTTTTCACCGTGGTGTAGTGGAGCATGTCCTCGAAGATGATGCGTTCGCCGATTTGCAGTTCATGGTCAAATCGCCAATAGCCCATGAAGTCTCCCGAGAGACAACTGTTACCTCCCAACCGATAGGTGTGGGGTTGGGCGATGTCCTCTTCGGTAGCGTCCTCGAGCGTCTCTGCTCCCCGGACAGCCGGATGGTAGGGCATCTCAAGACAGTCGGGCATGTGGCAGGTGAAACTCACGTTGACGATGGCGGTGCGTATGCCACGGTCTTCCACTATGTCTACAACCTGGCTGACCAACGGCCCTGTCTGCCAACCGAAAGCGCTGCCCGGTTCAAGTATCACTTGAAGGTTTGGATGCCGCTGCTTGAATCCTTGCAGCAGTCGGCAGAGCCTCTCCAAGTCATAATCCTTTCGGGTCATGAGGTGTCCGCCGCCAAAGTTCATCCATTTCAGTTGAGGCATCCAAGCGCCAAACTTCTCCTCTATTTTTGCCAATGTTCGCTCAAACACATCGCTGCCGCTCTCGCAGTGGCAATGGCAGTGGAATCCCTCAATATCGGCAGGAAGGACAGCAGGCAACTTGTCGGCGGTCACTCCGAAACGGGTGCCGGGAGCACAGGGATTGTAGAGGTCTGTGCCCACCTCGGAATATTCCGGATTCACACGCAGTCCGATACTCAGTTCCGAGTTGGCACTCTTGACTCTGAGATGCAACCGCTCGTATTGCGAGAGCGAGTTGAACGAGAGATGGGTGGAGTATCGGGCTATTTCGTCAATCTCATAGTCAGTATAGGCAGGGGAGAAAGTGTGGGCACGGTGGCCGAACTTCTCGGCAGCCATGCGTGCCTCGTAGAGCGAACTGGCAGTGGTGGACTGGATGTATTCACGGAAAATGGGGAAGGTCTTCCACAAGGCATAGGCCTTGAAAGCGAGGATAATCTCCACTCCAGTCTGGTCTGCCACATGCTTGATGAGTGACAGGTTGCGGCGCAAGCGTTCTTCTTCGAGTATGTACATCGGGCGGTCAATGCCCGCAAATGTCTCCTTGTCTATTTTCATTGTTCTTTCTGTTCTTATTATTTGTTTGCAAAGGTAGCACATTCTTCCGCATTTCTTGCCATGGCAGGGAATAAAAGATAAAATAAAAAATAAGGTAGGCTGTATCTCAACAATGAAAATAAAATGTGATTTTATTTTGCATTGTCTTCGATTTGCACTACCTTTGCATCTTAGAAAAGAAAAGACGATGAAACTCGTAATACTGACTAAGCCCACATTTTTTGTGGAGGAAGACAAAATTCTGGCTACGCTCTTTGATGAGGGATTGGACAATTTGCACTTGTACAAGCCTAATTCTTCACCACTCTATTCCGAGCGCCTGCTCTCTCTCTTGCCCGAAGATTATTATCGCAAGGTTACGGTACACGACCACTACTATCTGAAAGAAGAATACGGACTTGGAGGCATCCATCTCGATGAGGCTGATGCCGAACTGCCCAAGGGATATAAAGGACATGTGAGCCGCACTTGCAGAAGATTGGACGGACTGAAGGAGATGAAAAAGAAATCAGACTACGTGTTTCTGCGCAATGTCTACGACTCCACCACAGAGCCGGAAGAGCATGCCTCGTTTAGCCGTGACGAACTGGAACAGGCTGCGCGCCAAGGGCTGATAGACCGCAAGGTGTATGCCATGGGCGGCATGAGTCTTGACAACATCCGGGAGGCTAAGGACTTGGGCTTCGGTGGCGTGGTGATCTGTGGCGACCTGTGGAACCGCTTCGACATCCACAATGGTCTTGACTATTCCGAACTGATCGCTCATTTCGAGAAGCTGCGCAAGGCAATAGGATAAGTGATAAAAAAAGTACTTCATTAAAAATAAAGAAAAGGAAAATGAGTCAAAACAACTCTTTTTTGGTATTCTCCGGCACTAACACGAGATACCTTGCAGAGAAAATCTGCGCAAGCCTCGGTTGTCCTTTAGGCAATCTGGTGGTCACGAAGTTCTCTGATGGCGAGTTTGCTGTCAGCTATGAGGAGTCTATTCGTGGCAAGGATGTGTTCCTCGTACAGAGCACATTCCCTAACTCTGACAATCTGATGGAGCTGCTCCTCATGATTGACGCTGCCAAGCGTGCTTCTGCCCGCCACATCATCGCAGTGACTCCCTATTTCGGTTGGGCCCGTCAGGATCGTAAAGACAAGCCAAGAGTGAGCATTGGCGCCAAGTTGGTGGCAGACTTGCTCAGCGTGGCAGGCATCGACCGTCTCATCACCATGGACCTCCATGCTGACCAGATTCAGGGATTCTTCGATGTGCCTGTGGACCACCTCTACGCATCAGGTGTGATTCTGCCTTATCTGCAGTCGCTCAAACTCGACGAGCTCGTCATCGCCTCTCCTGATGTCGGCGGTTCGAAGCGTGCCAGCACCTATGCCAAATATCTGGGTTGTCCACTCGTGCTCTGCAACAAGACCCGTGCTCGTGCCAATGTGGTGCAGAGCATGCAGATTATCGGTGACGTGAAAGGGAAGAATGTGGTCATCATTGATGATATGGTCGACACAGCCGGTACCATCACCAAGGCTGCCGACATCATGAAGGCCGCTGGTGCCAAGAGTGTTCGTGCTTGCGCTTCACACTGTGTGATGAGTGGTCCTGCCAGTGAGCGTGTGCAGGAGTCTGCCCTCGAAGAGATTGTCTTCACAGACTCTATCCCATATTCCAACCGTTGCGCCAAGGTGAAGCAGTTGTCTGTAGCAGACATGTTTGCCGAGACCATTCGCCGTGTGGAAAATTGCGAAAGCATCAGTTCTCAATATCTGGTATAATCAGATATTCTTGAACCTAATATATAAATCCCCGACACTCATATTATAATAATGTGTGTCGGGGATTTATATAATTTTAATATGGAAAAACATTCCTATGCTGCATATTCCTTAGGTACATAGTGCCTTCCTGTTTCCTTAGTCTTTTTATTATAAATATCATAAATATGCGAATCGAATATAACAAATCAAGCACTTTTTGGAAGAAAGCTTTATCGGCAATGAAATTTCAGAAAGATGGTCTGTGGGGGCTGAAGACCCCATCAGGAGATATATTGCTTGATGCAGAATATGACCAGATAGAGTTTTGTGCTGATTTCATATATGCACATTATGGAAACAGACATAAATTCATCTATGAGAGAAGTATTAGCGATTGTAAAGATGAAGAAGATGATTACCGTTTTTATAAAAATGGGAAAATAGGATTGCTGAATCCTGATGGTTCGGTGTTTCTTCCGGCACAATATGATGAGATTATTGATTGGGGAAACGATGCGGATGTCGTATATGTCCGTATTGGTAAGGAGTTTCATTATTACAATCATAATAGGAAGGAAATATTGACAGAGAGGGAAAATATTCCAGAAGACGCTTATCCCAACTGTCCCTACAGTTTGTATGAAGATCAAGATAGACATGTATTAATCTGTGCGGAACCCATTACTGAGAAAGAAACTGGCAGAGATTGCTTCGTTTTTGGTCAATGGTGTCGGCTAAGTAGAATTCCGCAATCTCAAGTCCGTGATATTTTTACTAATTGCGATGTAGTTCCCGTGTCTCAGTCCATTCTGAATCGTTTCTATGGAAAAGATACTTATATATATTCTGCCCGTGAATGCAAGGCGGAAACATTGAAGGAATGTATAAGAAAGTTGGAATCTTTAGAATGCTACGATTCATCATGGTCGTATATGGTAAAGGTCACCACCAACAGCAATACTTTAATAGATTCTTATGATTTATACGAGGCAATAACCTATTTTGAGAATCTTGAGGACTGTGAAGACTTTAGTATAGCGATAGGAAGAGATGATGAATTAGAAGATGGAGTCGTCCATTTCTTCCAAATACATTTCTTCTCGGACGATATGGGAGCTTTCTTGTATGACTCTTTTAAGCAATTCGTACTTCCTTATGGTAGTGTCGAAGAAGTGAAACATCATGTTGAAGTGATGGATGATGCGGAAAGGACGATGCAACTGTCTGAAGCTTTTGGGTGGATAGAGTATTCCGAAAAGAGAACTTGGAAATCCACGGAAGAGGTGCTCAACTATTTACTTTCTGTAGGAGCTAAAAATCCGTCAATGCTCCTTGTTCGCCAATTGGATATCTTTTCATCTCAACTTGCAGATATTTCATCGGCTAATTGGATGTTTAAGAAACAAGTGATTCAATGGGCGATAAATAATGGGGCGCAACTTAATGCTGTTCATCACGGAGAGACAGTATTGGACAGATTGTTGGATGTGTGGAATGAATGTATGCAGTCGGGAAATATGAAGGATGAAAAGCTTGTGTCAATCAAACAATTGGAGGTGTTCATAAATTGGCTGAAAACGAAAGGGGCAATGAGGGCGATAGAACAGCGGAAAAACATTTTGTCGAAATTGAAGGGACTCAATCCATGTCAAGTGATTGAGTTGGTCTCGCATATATAAAGAATTCGGGTGGCAGACAGAACGTCTGTCACCCAAATTTCTCTTCTGCCAAACGCCTACAGGTCTATGCCTATTTTCCTCATCACTTCTTGTTCTTGCAGACCATAGGTGGTCAAAGCCTGGAATCCGAGAGAACTGCGCTTGTGGTTGTGCATGCGGTGCAAATCCTCGAGATATTCCTTGCGGACAATCTCGCAGAAGAACAACTTGGAGAAGTCCACATCTGTCAGCGTGTTTCCCGCCGAAAGCATCTTACCCTCTTCAATGGTGGACACGTCGTCAAGACGGAGATACTGTTTGCCATGGTCATCCTTGTATCCGGTGAGCAAGGCATCGTCCTTGTGGGCAGGACAGATGAAGATAGGCTTTTTGCGGTCATACATCTTATATCTGTTGCCACGACTCTTGTCCGTCAGCAAGGCGATGGGCACGCGGTTGACTTGCCCGTCTTCATAGACGATGATCAGACTTCCGTCCAGTTCATCGTCATGGATAGCGAGGGTGAGGATGCCCTCATCCCATTCCACATCGTCCAGCATGCACCATTCTCCTGAAGAAAGAATGCGAAGATAGCATGAGGTGTCCATGCCGTAGCCATCCTTCCAGTTTTCTGTGATGTTGGAGCGCAAGGCGCTTGTCGCTATTTTGTTGTCAGACAACTTCTTCGTCTTTTTGGGTGCATCCGATTTCTTTTCAGGAAGGTCAGTTGCGGTATCCTGCAAATCCGTTGTCTCCGAGACCACAGTGTTGTATTGCGAGAAGTCGCGCTTCTCCATGATGTCCAAGAGTTGCGGCAGGTCAATCGGATAGGTCGACGAGCCTTCACGCAGATAGAACTTGTTGTCGAGTTTCAGGATTACGGGCGTTTCGCTGGGCGTCACTTTGATGGCATATATCCAGTGTTTGCCCGCTTCCGGATGCTCGATGACTATGGAAGAGTTGACCCTGTCGCCCAAGGCGTTGCGGATGCTGTTTCTGACATATAGGTCATACTTGTCCTTGCTGTTGCCGAAATATTCAAACACCAGGTCGTCCTCCAATCCCTTGGCAGTGCCGGTGTCGTAAACCCCTAAATAGAGTGTTCCTCCATAGGCGTTCACCATGCCGCAGATCACCTTCATGATGTTGAAGGTCTGTTGGCTGATGTCCGGCCGCATATTGTTGTTGGGCGGAAAGACGATGGAGGTCTTGAACTCTGTGACTTGGTCTTCCTCTCCGAAGGAATAGATTTGGGGCAGTTCGATGTTCAGGTTCAGCAGTCCTTTGATTTTAGTGATGATGTTTTTCTGTTGTTCCTGCAGTCCGAATCCCTCCGCCATGTTGTATGACAGCATCAATCGTGAGAGCTTGTTGAGGATGTTGCCGGGCTCATGGTTGCTGACCATGTTCCACAGATAGGCGTTCTTGTCCTGCTGTCCAAGGCTGTTGACGATTCTCAACTTCGACAAGTTCTCTCCCAGGATGGGGAACTCCTCCATTCTGTCGCCGTCTTCCGTGTCGAGCAGAGTCTGCTCTTCGTCATTGATTTTCCCGTTCTCCCCATAGTCCTCAAGGATGCACATGAAGTGGAGTCTTTGCTCCAGATATTGCATCATCGCCTCGTTGTCAATCATCTTTGAGAGTATGTGGGCGATGGCCAGATAGGCATAGGCGCAGGCATTGTCGTTGACGAGCACCGCCTTGTGGTCGAAGAGATTGATGATCTCTTCCATATAGTCCAGCTCGAACAGGTCTTCGGGTGCCGACAGCGCCTCCTCTTCCAGTTCCTCTTTGGTCTCCTCATAGACATTTCCGTCGGCATAGTCCTGCAGCACGGCTTCTGCCGCTTCCTTGATATTCACGTTTTTGTCTCCGATGCCGATTATCTCGCCTTGTATGATGTTAGGTCGGGAATAGTCGGTCACCTGCACCTTGACTGTGTCGCCGACCTTGACGTCCGCATATTCTTCGGTGTGGGGGAGGAAGATGCCGTAGCCGTATTCCGTGACGCCAAAGAAATTGTCTTTCTTTGTATCATAGAAGATAATGGAGCAGTTGGACTCTTCACCGTATTCTGTCAGCTCTTTGATGAGGTCGTCTATGAACGGCACCGCGTCGAACATGAATGTCGGCTTGTCGTCTTTGGAGCTGCCTGCCGTGGTGACCTTTGCCTTGAAGAGAATGGGCTTCCCGTCAATGAAGAAAGAGTCGATGTCGAGTTCGGGGTTGTAATGGAAGAGTCCCATGCTGCCACCTTTCTGATAAGTGTCTATCCATCCTTCGCCCTCATACTGCTCGTCCTCAATCCGGCAATAGTATCTGTTCGAGTGGGTGTCTTCTCTCCATAATACTCTGATAGTGACTACTGTTCCAACCTCTGGTGAAATCTTTCGTTTCATGGCCGGCACATGAGACTTTTCCTCGTCGAAGAGTGCCCGCTCGACATGGCTCCAATAGTTTTTCCAAGCCCGTATCTTAGACTGCTTGCTGATGGAATATTTGCTGGGCTGGTCAAGGAATATCTGGAGATTGTGCCATCCGGGGAAATCTTGAGGAAGCACATTTCTTTCCTTGGGGGCCGATGTGGACCTGGCAATGGTGATGCCTTCAGAACTGACTGTAAAGCGCACATTGTGGGCTTCAAACGAACGGGTGAGAAAAGTGCTGTTCTTGACCGTTGCATTGGCCATCTGATAGGCGAACATCTCAGTCGGTCCGAAGTTGCTGTTCCACTTAAAGTCCAGTTCGTCGTCATCGGAGACGACAAGGGCAGTGAATGCTCTATCCACCAAATCTTCAGCGATTTCCTGACTTTGCTTGATGTTGCCGTGAATGTTCCGGCTTCTGACGAACGATAAATAATGGAAGAGGAGAGAGCGGTAGTAAGGCACATTGATGCCATGCTCATGGCTCTTTCCGCTGGTCATCAGCAGCAGATAGCAGATGGAACGCACCATGCGCTTGAGCAGCAAGTTGCTCTGTTCGTTGTCGATGACCACTTCGCGGTTTGTCTTTTCCAAATGGGTCTTGACATAGAATTGTAGGAAGTTGGAGAATGCGTCGGTGAACGATTGTCCTTTCCAATTCTTGGCATTTTCACCGAGCAAGTCGAGGATGGTGTCAATCTTCTCTTCCAACAATTGGGGCTGCAAGGAGAACAGGGCGATGAGCAGGTGCATTCTGCGCTGTGGGTCATAGATATAGCCCGAATTGTGGATTTTCCTCAAAATCAAGTCTATCTTGTCGCTGCATTGTCCATTGTTGATCAGTGTTAAGCATTCCCGATAGGTCTCTGTCAGCGAAACTTTCTCGGCTATCCATGCTTGATAGTCCTCTCGATCAGAGTCGTCAAACTGGTGCAGATAGTCAGAATCCTCCAACAGATAAAGGCAAACTTTGTTGTAGCACTCCAGGAGTCTTTCCTTGTTCTTATTGGACAGATTGGGCCACAATTCCACTCCGACCACCGCCATGACGGCTTTTATCGCCCATTCCGGATCGCCTTGTTGGCAGTAAATCCGGGCCTCTTGGAATCCCGGATTCAATTCAAAACTGTTCAAGATAAACCTTTGGCATTTTTCGTCGACACCACTGTTCTTGAGAAGGTCTTCGGGGCTGATGCAGTTTTTCGCTTTTTCTTTCAGTGTGTTGTTGAGAATCAGAACTATCTTGTTGGGTTCCCGCCTTAAAACGCTGCATTGGATTTTCTGGTTCTGAACAAGATAAGTGTCTTTGGGACATTTCAGTTTGAATGGCACACCATTCAAATCTCTGACGTCATAATATCTGAATTCCGTGCTCGGATTATAGGATTCTTTGTTGACAATAAAAGGGTAAGTTTTTCCATTGATGTATCTGTCGCTGAACATCTGCGCGAAGTTCTGTACAAACACGATATTGTCTCCATGTATGTCTTTCACCATACACGGGAGTTCTTTCATTTTTAAAACTTGCTCGTCTGTTTTCTGGAAGTCAAACATCCTTATAGCATATTCCTTGTTGTTGGCCTCAACTATAAAAAAGGTGTTGTTTCCTTCACTCCTTAAATTCTTAATAGGCAAAGTGTAGAATTTGCCCTTTTGAAACAATTCTTCTCTTATCATTACTTATTGGTTTTTGTATGGGTATAGGTTTGCCAACAAAAGTAGTGAAAATCATGGAAAATCAAGTAAAGAATAGAAGAAAACATCAGTTTTTTATGTTTTTTCAAGCAAATCGCTTCTTTCCGCCCCTTAACCTCCTCGTACGCAAAAGTTTGGGCCCAAAATCATACATACCTACATGAATCTTCCGCAACCCCAGTGTTTATGCGGAGTTTGACCATGTAGGTAGGGCTAAAAATCATACATGAATCATACATGAACCTACATTGTGCACGCATGATTCCCGCTAAAAAGAAGATTAAAACCATGGGAAACAAACCCTTTATATGACTTGCCCAAGAATGGTACAAGAGCCTGGGCAACAGTTGCCCACCGCCTGGGCATCCATTGCCCACCGGCTTGGGCACTCCTTGGCAGAGTTATTTGCCGGATCCAATCTGCATCATTAGCAGACGGGACGACTTTTCCTGATGAGAGTAGACACTTTTAAACATCATAAACTAAAAAGGTAGACACAATCAGTTTTATGCGACTATAATAGTAGACACCTTCTTTATTTTCCCTCTGATTTGAAGCGAAAAAGTGAGTCAAAGGAGGTCGAAAAATGTGATTTTATGTAGGTTCTGTGTAGGATAATGTATGATTTATGTATGATTTTTAGCCATACCTACATTGTCAAACTCCGCATAAACACTGGGGTTGCGGGAGATTCATGTAGGTATGTATGATATTTGGCGCAAACTTTTCGCGTATGAGGTGTTGGAATAGGGGAAGAGTTGTCGACTTTTGATGTAAATGACATAAAGTTGTTCGATATTCTTTGTAGTGTCAATAAAAAGATGTAAATTTACGCTCAGAAATCATTTTAATCCAAACGAACGTTTGTTATGACTAATATAGAGCGCAAAAAGTTGCCGGCAGGTGTGCAGTCTTTCATCGAGATACGAGAGAAAGGCTACAAGTATGTTGATAAAAGTGCCATCATTTGGAACTTGGCAAATACGGGATTCCAATATAACTATCTGAGCCGTCCGCGCCGGTTTGGAAAGTCGGTTCTTGTCGACACTTTGCAAGCATACTTTGAAGGTCGTAAGGATCTTTTTGAGGGACTTAAGATTATGCAACTGGAGAAAGATTGGTTGCATTATCCCGTTATACGCCTTGACATGAGTGGTGCTGGAGCTAATGAGGACAGTTTGCGCTCTTATTTTGATTCCGTGTTTGCTGATTATGAGGCAAAATACGGAGTAGAGTCAAAATCTACAGCATCGTTGGCAGTGCGCTTCGATTCCATTATAAAAGCGGCATATCAAAAGACGGGTTTGCAGGTGTGCATTCTCATCGACGAGTATGATTCCCCTTTGCAGCACTCATGGCGCACGCTCGACCATGATAAATGCATTGAGGTCTATCGCGAAGTGTTTGCCATCTTGAAGTCTGCCGGTCAATATGAGCGTTTCGTCTTTATTACAGGAATAACCAAGTTCACGCAAATATCCCTGTTCTCTGTTCTCAACAATTTGACCAATATCAGTTTCTTGCCTGAATATGCCGAGATTTGTGGAATCACGGAGACAGAACTCTCCGAGAATTTCAAGGAGGAAATGAAGGCTATGGGCGAGGTGAATGGTTGGACGGAAGAAGAAACCCATGCCCAGCTGAAGAACTATTATGACGGCTACCATTTCAGTCGCCGCAACATGACAGATATATACAATCCTTTCAGTTTGATTAATGCTCTCGATACTCAGGAACTTAGCAATTTCTGGGCGGCATCGGGCGCAACATCTCTCCTGTCCAAGTTCATAGACAATATGGAAATAAGTTTGTCTCATTTCGACGATTGTCTTGTGTTGCGGCATACGCTTGAGACTTCTGATGTCACGGGCGGTGGGCCAGAACTGTTTCTCTACCAGTCTGGTTATCTCACCATCAAGTCCGTTGAGGGCATGGCCTATCATCTCGGATTCCCGAATGAGGAAGTGCGCCAGGCTCTTTACGACATGGTGCTTCCTGCCCTTACCTTGCGCAAGGCAGGGGAAACCCAATCTATGCAAGCAAAGTTGTATGTCAGCATGGAGAATGGCAATGTCGCCGACATCAAGAGCACGCTCAAGTCGCTCATAGCCGATGTGCCTTACAGCAACAAGAAACTGGCCTCCATGGACATGGAGGAACGCTATCGCCTCATCATCAGTACCATCCTCAATGCCATAGGCTTTAGTGTGGAAGTGGAGCACATGCTGTCCACAGGCAGGATAGATATTGTTTGCAAAACCGCCAAGCACATTTATGTGATAGAGCTGAAACTCGCAAAGAATGGAGGAGTAAGAGCTGCTGCAGAACAAATAAAGTCCAATGGCTACACCGAACCATTCCTTGCCGAAAAGCGTGACGTAATCGCCCTTGCCGTGGAGTTGGATGATATGGGACGGGGATTGATTGAGTTAAAAAGAGTGGATTGATAAAAAGGAATATGATGAGAAAAGGTAAAAGTAAAAAAAATAGCGTCACCATTAAGTGAAGAGCAGCGAAAGCTTTTTTCAAAGCTTAGAAATAAGAAAATGAAAGATTGGGAAACTTTTTCGGATCCTGATTATATTAGTATATGGAAAAGCGTAATTGAAAAATATCCAGAAACAGCTCATTTCATATATGAGTTGATTCAAAATGCTGATGACGCATCTGCAACAGAAGTTAGAATCTTTTTATGTAAGGACAAACTTGTATTTGCTCATAATGGTAAAAGACAATTTTCATTGACTGATTGCTATTGTAGAGAAGGGCGAGTCGGTGATATAAATGCAATTACCTCAGTTGCAAACTCTACTAAAAAAGATGATGAGCAGACCATTGGTAAGTTTGGCGTCGGCTTTAAGTCTGTTTTCCAATATACAGACACTCCATCCATCTATGATGATACCTTTTGGTTTAAGATAGAAAACTACATAGTTCCAACATTATTGGAGGAAGATCATGCTCTCCGAAATGCAGGCGAGACTCTTTTTGAGTTACCTTTCAAAAATCCGGACAAGGCATATACAGACATATTGCAACGACTACAAAATCTCAATATGCCAGTTTTATTCTTGCCTAATGTGCAAAAGATTACTTGGCGTGTTGAGGGAGATGATAGCGTTCATGAATATTCTAAAGAGATAATACAATCAAATCAGCGTTATGGAATCACTTATGACTTTTGTCGTATTCATGAATACACTAGGGATAGACAGATGTATTTGTTCCATAGAGAATGTGAAACATCAGAGGGGAAGTATAAAATAAGCGTTGGATATTATTTGCGTAATGATGGTTCATTGGATACGGATGCAAAGGGACAAATTTATTGTTTCTTTCCCATGAATGAATACTTTGATAGTTGTTTTGTAAGTCATGCTCCTTTCTTGCTCGTTGACAATAGGGACAGTATAAAAAGGTATGAGATAGTGAACATTGAATTTCTGCATGGAATTGCAGAATTAGCTGCTGATGCATTGTTATGCCTAAGAGATATTGGTAAAGATTCTAATCTTTTGGTAACAGACAACATATATAGAATTTTGAATGTAAAGAATGCGGAATCAGAAACTGATGATAAGAATATATATCTTAAACAATGCTTTTTGAATGTTGTTAGAGCAAATAAAATGCTCCTTAATAAGTCTGGAGAATATGCAAATATAAATGATGTGTATTCAACGACGAAGGAGCTAGAGTCATTGCTTTCTTCTGCACAGTTGCGTCAATTGTGTGGAAAGGAAGGTATTGACTTTATTTATTTGAAAGATTATAGGTCTGACTTTAGAGATGTGGAGCAAAGTTTGGAAATTTCCTCTTTTAACAACAGTATTTTGGCAAACCGACTATCAACCTCGTATATGGAAAAGCAAAATGAGGAATGGGCTGACCGTCTACTTAACTATATAGAAGAGAATGCCATTAAATTGTGGAGAACTAATGACAAAAGGAACATTACAGAGGATTGGTATGGTGTGAAGCAAGACAATTGGTCAAGTTTGCTATTACGATTTGCGCCAATAGCCAAAGTTCAAGGTGGAGAATGGATTGCTCCCTATACTCTTTATAAGGAAGGATCAAATGTGTGTCTGCCTTATAATGGTTATGAGGATGCAGGAGAAGATGCTTTTGGAAAAGTGTTAGACAATGGTATGTTCGAAAAGCATGAAGTTTTCTATCGTGGAATAGGGCTTAAAGAACCTGATATGGCAGATTATATAGAAAAAACTTTGTTGGCAAAGTATGAAGGAGATAATGTTCCGAATGATAATGTTTTGAAGAAAGACTTTGTCTATATTTATAATTTGTTGCATAAGAGTGAGAATAGTCGAATAAAGAATACTGTATGTTTGGAGTGGAAATTAAAACAAATAGAGGACTTTGGTACTACTTTATGCCATATTAATAAATTGTGTCTTCCTACAGAGGATTTTCTTTCCTTTGTAAATCATAACGAATCTTTTAGGTTTGTTGATTGTGCATTCTATGCGGAAGGTACCGGGATGTCATATGACGATGTTGAAGAATTTTTTAGACATAATATAGGTATAAAAGACCGCCCTAATGTAAATAAAGTTTTTATAGAAGCAGAGAAGTTGTATCGTCGTGAAAAGTATTGTTATACTTTATCTAATTTGCCACAACAAGCAATTGATTTCCTTGAAACTCAAAATTTGGCCATCACGATAGCTCCTACATTTGAAGATTTTCAGTTGGAAGGTTATAATATAAATAATTGTTCATATGCTTGGTCGCATGCATATTGGCGATTTTTGGCAAAGATTGATAATGAATTAAAATTCATGGCCGGAAAGTTGAATTATCATTTGTATAATGATAAAAGATATTATTATATAAAGGATGATATAGATAGTTCTCTATTGTTCAAGCTCAAAACAGATAAATGGATTGCAAAAAGTGATGGAACATTCTGTTGTCCATCAGAAATTTCGGAAGAAGATTTTCATCGTTTAGGCTATGAGGAAAATTCCAATATTGAATCTAAGTTGGTCTTTTTGGATAGGTTTCAAGCCGAAAAAATAAAGGAAGAGCAACGTATAAAAGAAGAGGAGGAGAAATTAAGGCGTGAAGAAGGATTGAGACAATTATCAGCTAAGGGAATTTCTCCTTCTGCAATTGATAGCCTTTTGGCTCTTATGGCTACAGGTAAAGATGTCGAGAAAATGCTGAATGCTGCTCTTCTTGTAGAAAATAGTGGAGTTAATGTTGAGGCTATATTAGAGGCAGCAAGTAATGGTAAAAACATTGACATTTACAGTTCGATTAATGCCAAATATGAAGCATCCGAATCTTGCCATGATACTCAACAATATAATGATTCAGAGCTTCCACAAGAAATAACTTCCAACATTGCTCCATTAATGGAAATAGTTCAAACGGTAGGGCCAGACAGTCTCCCGTATGTAGCCGAACACGTTGACGACATGATGAACTTTATGTTGGATGAAAAGTCACCGAATATGTCTCGCCGCATTATAAACTACATTGGAAAGAAAATATATGAGCAATATCTTGTGAATGAGGGCATAAAGTTTGAGGCTGTAGAAGGTGGATTGTCGGACTGTGATTATAATATCAACGACGGCGAGAAGTATGTAAGCGTGGTTTCAACCAAGAAGAGCATTGCAGACAACAGAATACCTGTCGGCATCTCCGCTACACAAAACGCTTTTCTTCGCAAACATCCGGATGCACAAATCAGGATTGTTAGGATTTCATTCATGGATATTTCAATACTTTCTCAGTATGAGCGTATTGTGGATATTTATGGAAAGGGAAATGAGCCAATGTTTAATGAAAGACTGCGTAAGGAATGTGACGAGCTTGCTATCAACTATTGGAAAGGTGCTGACATTGGAGAGTTTGACGCTGTGTCTCCAGAGTATTCAATTAAAGTGGAACGTAAGAACAAATAGAAAGAATAATGTTATCCGTAGCACAACAGATATATTATAAATGGGATATTTGTCACAAGAAATCGACATCAGATGATGGTCGGTTCACTGGCGTGTTGTCTGAATCCAAGGTTGATCTGAACCCTCATCAAGTGGAGGCAGCCTTGTTTGCCTTTAAGTCTCCATTGAGTAAGGGTGCGATACTTGCGGATGAAGTAGGACTAGGAAAGACTATAGAGGCAGGAATTTTGCTGTCGGAACTTTGGGCGGAGCATAAACGACATATATTAGTCATTGTCCCTGCGTCATTGAGAAATCAATGGAGTATGGAGCTGTTGGAAAAGTTCTATCTTCCATCATTGATATTGGAGCGAAGTTCTTATGATGCACGTGTAGGTAAGGTAGAGAATCCTTTTCAAACTGAAGATAATATCATCATTTGTTCATACCAGTTTGCTGTCGCTCATGCCGACAAAATTTCAAAAGTTATGTGGAGTCTTGTTGTGATTGATGAGGCTCATAAACTGCGAAATGTTTATAAGAAAGGTAATGTTACGGCAAATGTATTGAAGGAGACCTTGCGTCCATTCAAGAAAGTGTTGCTTACAGCAACTCCATTGCAGAATAATCTTAAAGAATTGTATGGACTGATAAGTATCATTGATGATGGTTTCTTTTCATCTGCGCGAACATTTGAAGACCAATACAATTCAGTCTCTATTCGTGACAATTCTAAATATGGTGAATTAAAGGCACGAATATCTCATATCGCTCATCGTACATTGAGACGGCAAGTGCATGAGTACGTGAAATACACCAAGCGTATTCCTTTTGTACAAGAGTACAATCCTTCACAGAAAGAAAAAGAGTTGTATGAGGCTGTGAGTGGATATTTGTTCCGTGAAGGGACGTATGGAATACCTGAGAAGATACGCCCATTGCTGTCGTTGCTGTATAGAAAGGTAATGTCATCTTCAGCGTATGCCTTATCTTTCACTCTGAAAAGTACGATTGCAAGATTGGAGAGAATGAAGGATGAAGGCCGCCAGATTCTTTCCGTGAAATCTATCATAGATGATTTGGAAGGTGTTGATAATAACATGGATTCAGATGCTTATGAGACTATTGATTTGTCGGAACAAGATAAACGCTCCATAGATGATGAAATAGAAGAACTTCGACAATATGTTTCTATGGCAGAGAACATAGGCTGTGAAACAAAAGCCCAAGCCTTATTGAAGGCTCTTGCATCTTCATTTGATAAGGTGGAAAGTTTAGGAGGACAACGGAAAGCATTGATATTTACCGAGAGTCGTAGAACCCAAGATTACCTTAAAGAGCTTTTTGTAAAGAATAGTTTCGAGAATAAAATTGTTTGCTTTAATGGAACAAACAATAGTGAAGAAGCTAATGATATCTATCACAAATGGCTGTTGCTCCATGAGGGAACCTCTTATGTGACCGGAAATGTGCAGATAGACAAAAAGCAATCTTTGGTAGATTATTTTCGTGATACAGCTGAGATAATGATTGCAACAGAAGCTGGCGCTGAAGGTATAAATCTCCAGTTTTGCTCCTTGGTCGTAAATTATGACTTGCCTTGGAATCCTCAACGTGTAGAGCAAAGAATAGGTCGTTGCCATCGTTATGGACAAAAGCATGATGTTGTGGTCGTAAATTTTGTGAATAAGTCTAATGCGGCCGATTGCCGTGTCTATGAATTATTGTCAACGAAGTTTAATCTGTTTAATGGCGTGTTTGGTAGTAGTGATGAAGTATTGGGCTCAGTTGATTCGGCATTTGATTTAGAAGGTCGACTTAATTCGATATTGCGTACATGTAGAACGGAAGATGAGATAAACAAGGCATTTGATTCTTTGCAAAAAGACCTGGAAGATGTAATTACAGAAAGAATCTCCAATACAAAAAAGACCCTATTGGAAAATTTTGACGAGGATGTGGTTAATAAATTAAAAGTTCGGCAAGATAATGATCAGGTAAGAATCAATGGCTATATTCGACATCTTTGGAAGTTGGCTCAGACTGTTTTAGATGGACGTGTTTCTGATATTGACGATAAGTCTTTGTCATTTAATTTAAATGAAGACATTACAGATGAAATAAGAAAAGGTGAGTATTCTTTAGATAAAAATAGAATAGAGAAAATGCAGGTAAGGGCAAGTAGCCCCATAGGAAAACATATTCTTGAAAAGATTCCAAGTGTGGTAAGTGTTGAGAAGATAGTCTTCGACTTGGAGTCATATCCTTATAAATCAGTTCTATTGGAAGAACAAAAAGGCAGTAAAGGTTGGCTCGTCGCTTATGAATTGATGGCTTCTAATGAGTATGACAATGAAGAGTCAATTATATTTTGTGTTGTGACAAATGATGGTCACGTTTTGCCTTCTGAGTTTGGTGTGAAATTATTAGAGTTGGATGCGGAAACATATGAGGATTGTGAAGAGCCCCAATCCGTAAAAGAAAAAGTGGCGACGATTCTTGATGTGGAAATAGAAAAATATAAGGATAAGGTGAATGCTCGAATGGAGGAATTCGCAAATTATGAGATTGAAAAATATGAATCGTGGTCGGATGATCAACTTGTGCCATTGCAGAATCTAGTTGTAGAAGTAAGGAAACAGAAGGATGCTGTACACAGACAAATCAGAAAGGAGAGAAGTATAAAAGAAAAATTGTTGCTTAAGAAACAAGAGTCTCTGTTGGCAGATAAACTGGCAAGAATACAGCGTAAGTTATTTGATATGGAAGACGAATATAATAAGAATGTTGATAAAATGACGACAAAACTGTTGAATTCGTTGGAAAGCAAGTTTAAACAAAAGATCTTATTTTCAATTAAATGGGAAATAGACTGATATAAGTAAAAAGCGTTTCGGATAAAATGAGAACATAAAAATAAAAAAAGCGACGACCTTCACAGGCTACCGCTTCAAATCTTCAATAAGGTATTAGTTTCCTAAGGTAAAAAGATTGTTTTCAGGATAACGAGTGCAAAGTTAGACATAATATTCCGTACGACCAAACATTTTTGAGTCTATTTGCCTAAAAAACAAAAGAATATTTCATTCCTTTGCAGGAAAAGGGATGGGTGAGAGGGATAGATAAGAGAAGGAAAGAATGGGGCGGTGGCGTAGAAACACCACCGCACTTCTTTATCCATTCTTTGGTATTGTTTTAGTAGAAAAAATAAATAGGACAAAATTTGTGGGAATAAAAGGAAATGTGTACTTTCGCTGAATGAAAAATGGAAAGTTGAAGGGCTTGCGTTTCATGTGCACCTTGGGTGTGCTGGTTGGGGCGGTGGCTGTGCACGCTGAAGAGGAAAATGTTTTTCGTCTCGACAGTCTGGCGCCTTCCAAGTATAAGCTTCGGATAGGTTCAGATGCCTGGCCGGTGGACTATCCCGTCTATCGGTTTGAAACAGGGGATGTCAATGGCGACGGAGAGACGGATGCCATTTTGGGCGTTGTCAAATCTACCCGATATGACCCTGTGGTGCGCCGACGAGTGTTCCTTTTCAAAAACTACAAAGGACATGTCCGCCCGCTCTGGCTCGGATCGCGGTTGGGCAATCCTATCGTGGATTTCCACTTCCTTGCCAGCGAAGGAATCCTTCGTGTCATGGAACGAGAACAAGACGGAAGCTATCTTGTGGCAGACTACCGATGGCAATCCTTCGGCATGCAGTTCGTCAGATATGAGCTGCGCCATGCCACAGAGACCGATGCCCGAAGCCGTCTCTCTCAAGAATCGCAGAAATCCCAATCGTACACAAAATAAAAGAACTCAAAATAACATTAACAATATGAAGAAAATATTTCTCGCCGTGATGGTTGCGATGGCCCTTCCAGGTTTGTCGAAGACTCCGAAAAAGGTGACCCTTATCGGAAGTAAGCTCGATGTGGAAGCCCTGGGCAAAAACATCAACCTGAAACAGGACATCTCACGGCTTGGCATCTCGGATTTGCGCATTCTGCGCAATGCTTTCGCCGCCCGTCAGGGCTATTGTTTCATGGACTATGACATGCGGCGTGTCTTTGAGCAAACATCATGGTATGACAGTTTGCTCTACCGCCGATTTGAAACCGATGACACCAAACCCTTGAAATACACCAAGGCTGAGCAGGCTTTCATCCAACGCATCAAGAACCGTGAGGCTGAACTTTGCCGACAGAATTTCGTCACCACAGACGGCAGTGTCGTCAATACCGCCAACATCGTCAACACCTTCCAGTTGGAGGCCCCTTCCAAGCCCCTCTACGACCGGCTTGCCCACGACGGTTTTGCCATTGTCCCCCGCACCAACATCCAGTTGTTCCATTGTTACGAGAACAACGACTATCACGACTTCCCCAATTTCCTCACCACTGACATGCATCTGCAGCTCTTCCACATGTATTTCAGCAATCTCTTGCGCGATGTTGAGGAAAATCGTCTTGTAGGACTCTTGGCGGATTTCAACCATGGCATGAAGCAGCACATGGACAGTATCTGTGCTTCCACCCGCGACAAGCGACTGACACAGACCGCCCGTTGGTGTGCCGATTTCTTCGCCATCGGCTGCCGTTTGGGAGGCGACTCCACGATGCAGGTGTCGGCAAGCGACACGGCAATGGTCAATGCGGAGATGGGCAGAATCAAAGCTGCCACAGACGACTTCTCGTCCTTCCTCGGTTATACGCAAGTGCAATTCATGTACAGTCTGTTTAAGCCCCGTGGCTATTATACCCGTACCGAAAAACTCTCCCGCTATTTCCGCTCCATGATGTGGATGCAATATGCCTCGGGTTGTCTGGACAGCGAGGAACAACTGTCACGCTATGCGCTGATGGCTTCCGTGCTGGCAAACGACAATCGATTGCGCACCATGCTGCAGCGCATTTCGTCGCCGATAGACATGCTGGTAGGACCTGCTGACGGCGTGTCTGTATTGGATGCCGCCCGGCTGTTTCAGACAGAACATGGCGACATCACAAAACTGCTGAAGCGCAAGAAACTGCTACGCACTTTCCAACAGACCTTGCTTGCCCAAAACAAGCAGAAAGCCCGCATCCGCCCCAAGGAACAAATCTCGTGTGCGGAGAAAATCAGTCTGTTGCCCCAACGCTATCTCTACGATGCCGAGGTGATGCAGGAACTGGTCGACACACAGACCAAACCCGAGACCCGGCGAGGCTATCCCAAGGCACTCGACGTGATGGCGGCGATGGGAGTGAACGCAGCTGAACGGGTGCTGATGAAAGAACTGCATGAGACCGACAACTGGAGCAACTATGCCTCACGGCTGGACTCACTGAAGCGCATCATGCCCCAGCAAACAAAGGATTCCACCTTATAT
>JBNMIE010000023.1:0-27020 GCA_050873125.1 Prevotella sp. | reverse complement strand
GTATCTGGTCACCCATGTCACCTACCGGCTGTCGAAGACTTTCCACCCCGACTTGGAATACGGCAACATCAAGGCGGAACTGGAGAAGGAGCACATCTCCACTCCCACAGCACAGCAACTGCGCGATGCCATCATCCGCATCCGTGAGGCCAAGTTGCCCGACCCGAAAGTGGAGGGCAATGCGGGCAGCTTCTTCATGAACCCCATTGTCAGCCGCGAGAAATACGAGGCCATCGCCGCAGGGTTCGACAAGGTGCCCCACTATGAGATAGACGCCGACCACGTGAAGATTCCCGCAGGCTGGATGATAGACCAGTGCGGATGGAAAGGCCGCAGCATGGGCAGGGCAGGTGTGCACGACAAACAGGCCCTCGTGCTTGTCAACCGTGGAGGCGCCACGGGACAGGAAGTGGTGGACCTGTGCAACGCCATCCGCAAGGATGTGAAAGAGAAGTTCGGTATCGACCTGCATCCGGAGGTGAACGTGAGATGACGGGACGGAGAAAAGACAGAAAGCAAACATGAAAGTAACGATATTAGGTTCGGGCACCTCTGGCGGCGTGCCCAGTTTGGGGTGTGACTGTCCGGTGTGCCGGAGCACCAATCCGAAGGACAAGCGTCTGCGGAGTGTGGCGCTGCTCGAGACCGACACCACACGCATCCTCATCGACTGCGGTCCCGACATCCGCCAGCAGCTGCTGCCTTTGCCCTTCAAGAAAATCAACGCCGTGCTGCTCACCCACATCCACTACGACCATGTGGGCGGCATCGACGACTTGCGCCCTTATTGCAAGTTTGGCGACATCGACCTCTATGCCGACGACCACACCACCAAGGGGTTGCGCCACAACATGGACTATTGTTTCACCCAATATCCCGGTGTGCCGAAGCTCGACCTCCATGTCATCCGTCCGCACCAGACTTTCCAAGTGGGCGATGTGGACATCATGCCCATCCAGGTGTTGCACGACCGGCTGCCCATCCTCGCTTATCGCTTCGGGCGGTTTGCCTATATCACCGACATGAAGACCATTCCCGATACGGAATATGACTATCTGAAAGGTGTGGAGATATTGGTGGTCAACGCTTTGCGGTTTGAAAAAGAGCATCATTCCCATCAACTGGTGGCGGATGCCATCGCCTTCTCCCGCAAGATAGGTGCCAAACATACCTATTTCACCCATGTGACCCATCAGATAGGCTTCCATGACGAAGCCAATGCCCGGCTGCCCGAAGGCTTTGAGTTTGCCTATGACGGTCTGACATTCAATGTGTAAAGTCTGGGTTTGACAAATAATAAAACAAGAAAACTCCTATCCGAAGTTCTTGAAGATAGGAGTTTTCTTGAATTTTCTATACAGTTTCCAACCGAGGATGGCGCCGTCGACCACACCCATGCCGGTGTTCATGAGGCTCATCCACTTGTTGGTGTTTTTCCTCTCCTCATCGTTGAACAGCGAGTGCCACTGCTGGCCGATGAGTTTCTCGTCCTTGCGAATCTCGTCCTTGACGCGCGCCTTGTAGGCGGCGATGTCCTCGAGCGTGTTGATCTTTCCGTTGAGGTCGACGCTCTGTGTGTCGTTGATTGGTTGACTCATACTCATTCCTTATTGAACAAAATGTTGGCGAAAAATCTGACCAAAGGCTTTTCGATCCACGCTTTCCGGTTCATCATGAAGACGAGGAACAGGAGCAGATAGATGGCAGCCACGGCACAGAAGGCGAGCGCCATGCCGCAAAGCGGCTCAAGGGCGTAGGCGACGGCAAAGGAGAGATAGATGAGCAGGAAGGCGAGGACGGTGAAGAACACAACCAGCATGGCGATGCCCGTGAGCAGTCGCACTATCTTGTCGATTACATCGAGCTTCACGTATTCCGACTGAAGCCCGATGTAATGCTTGACCGTTTCGACCAGTTGCCCGATGGTCTCAATATTCTTGTCGCTTGAGAACATGGTAATCCTAAGAATTAGTCTTCGGGAGTGGCGTCTTTGATGTCGTCAACGAAATCGTCCACTTCCTTGCGGCTGAGTTTCAGATTGTGCTTCTTGCAGAAATCCTCCACTGCACCTGTCAATTTCTCGCGTGTGTCGGAACCCTTCTCGGGGGCTACCAAAAGACCTAACACTGCGCCTGCTACGGCTCCGCCGAGGAAAGCGCCAAGATAACCTAATGATTTCATAAGCATTAAAAGTTTAAAGTGATACAATCGTAGACTGCGCAAACGGGCGCATAGAAAGTTTACTTTCAAATTGCCGAGAGCTTGGTCTCTTCTGCAAAGATAGTGCAAATCAAAGATAAAACAAAATAAAACCCGCTGATTTTTAGTTTTATTATCAACCTGCCGATGTCAGAAAGACTGATATTTCGGGTTTTAACAAACTTTATGTGGCTTCTCCTCTTTTGTTTGGACGATATTTTGTAATTTCGCCAAAAATATTTTGAGTATAAGTTTAATATCTAATAAAACTGAAGAATTATGAAGAAAAGCATGGTATTTTGTGCAGGCTTGTGTGTAGCACTTGCTTTTACAAGTTGTAAGTCAAGCGAAAGCGCTTATAAGAAAGCATACGAGAAGGCAAAAGCACAAGAACAGGCTCAGCAAACCGAGAATACAGAGAATGCGGCTCCAGTGGTGACTCCACTGGTGGAAAAGCCCTCTACAGATACAAAGGTGATGGACAACTCCGACAACACACCTGTCAGCCAGGAGAGACTCTCCGTGGTGAGCGGTGCCGGACTGAAGAACTTCAGCGTTGTGGTGGGTGCCTTCCGTGTGAAAGCCAGCGCCGAGAATCGCCAGCAGGAACTGAAGAACGCTGGTTATGAGGCACAGATTGCCTACAACTCAGAGCGCAACCTCTACCGCGTGATTGCCTCTACCTTCGACGCCAAGGCCGACGCCGTGCAGAGCCGCAACCAGTTGCGCAGCAAATATCCCGACGCTTGGTTGCTCTTCAACCAGAAGTAAGCAATTCTTGTGGCAAGGATTTTATCAATAGATTACGGGAAAAAACGCACTGGAGTGGCGGTGACCGATCCGTTGCAGATTATCGCCAACGGATTGGCCACCGTCGCTACCGGTGAGCTTATGTCGTATCTGAAAAACTATGTCTCGCGAGAGGATGTGGAACAGGTGGTGATCGGCGAACCGCGCCAGCCCAACGGACAACCCAGCGAGAACCTGCAAAGGGTGAAGCAGTTTGTGGCGAGATGGAAAAAGGAAATGCCGCAGATACCCATTGAGCTATTCGACGAGCGCTACACCTCCGTGCTCGCCCATCAAGCCATGCTCGACGGCGGGCTGAAGAAAAAGGCAAGACAGAACAAGGAACTGGTCGACGAAATCAGCGCGACCATCATCCTGCAGGACTATATGCAAGCTAAAAGAAGATGATATTACCTATTTATATTTATGGTCAGCCCGTATTGAGAAAGGTGGCTGAAGACATTACTCCCGACTATCCGGGACTCAAAGAACTTATCCCCAACATGTTTGAGACACTTACCGAATCGGACGGCGTAGGACTCGCCGCCCCGCAGATTGGTCTTGCCATCCGTGTTGTGGTGATCGACTTGAACGTGCTTTCGGAAGACCTTCCCGAATACAAGGGTTTCCGCAAGGCTTATATCAATCCGCACATTGTGGAGTATGACGAGGACTCGAAGAAGGAGTCGATGGAGGAGGGCTGTCTCAGCATCCCCGCCATCCATGAGAGCGTGACCCGTCCCACCCGTATCCATGTACACTACCAGGACGAGGACTTCAACGAGCACGACGAGTGGGTGGACGGTTATCTGGCCCGCGTGATGCAGCATGAGTTCGACCACTTGGAGGGCATCATGTTCATCGACCGACTCTCCCCGTTGCGCAAGCAACTGATCAAGAACAAGTTGCGTGCCATCCTGCAGGGACGCTTCCGCTGCGGCTACCGCACGAAGGTACACAGAAAATAATCTCCAACCCTTACAGATGTTCAGGAAACACATAGTCTTCATTCTTTTTTTGCTGGCAAGCGTGTCGTGTCGTGCCCAATTCAACGTCGACCGCCTTGTCAGGAGTGGGCGTATAGCTTTGCAGTATGAAGACTATGTGCTTTCCATCCAATATTTCAACCAAGCCATTTCCGCCAAGCCCTATCTCTATGAGCCTTGGTTCTACCGTGCCCTTGCCAAATACAATCTCGGCGACTATGTGGGAGCCGAGGAAGACTGCGGCAAGGCCATCACCATCAACCCCTATATCGACAACATGTTCGACCTGCGCGCCGTGTGCCGCATCCGCCAACAGAAATACAAGGATGCCATCGGCGACTATGGCAAGGCCATCGAACTGAACCCCACCAACCGCGACTTCTGGTACAACCGTGCCTACTGCCGTGTGCAGATGAAGGACTATGCCCAGGCACATGCCGACCTCGACTCCACCATCCAACGCTGGAGCAAGTTCACCGAGGCATACTCCCTCCAGGCGGAAATCTATCTGCATGAGAACGACACCGCCCAAGCCACCCGATGGCTCGACCGCACCGTGGCGCTCAATCCCTATGATGCGCAGGCATGGGTCATCAAGGGCCGCATCTACATGGCACGCAACAACTGGAGACAGGCAGACCAGTCGCTCAGCAAGGCGATACATCTGAAGCCCAAGACGGTGAACAACTATGTCGACCGTGCCGTGGCGCGTGTCAATCTGAACAACTACCGGGGTGCCATGGCGGACTATGACATGGCACTCGACCTGGATCCCAACAACTTTCTTGCCCACTACAACCGCGCACTGCTGAGAATGCAGGTGGGCGACGACAACCGCGCCATCTCCGACCTCAACTTTGTGCTGAAGTTGGAACCCAACAACCTCCAGGCACTCTACAACCGTGCCACCCTGCTTGACCGGACCGGCAACCTGCATGGCGCCGTGCGCGACTACAGCAAGGTAATCGCCGAGTTCCCCAATTTCTGGGTGGGCTTGCAAAACCGTGCCAACTGCTACCGCCGTCTGGGTATGACTGCCAAGGCGGAGATGGACGAGTTTCGCATCATGAAGGCACAGATGGACAAACACCTTGGCGTGCAGCCCCGCTGGAGCCGGAGCAAACTGCGCAAGGTGCGCCACCAGAGCGACATCGACGTGAACAAATATGACCAGATGGTCATCGCCGACGACAACGTGGTGGTGGAACACGAATACAAGAGCAAGTATCGTGGACTCGTGCAGAACCAGAAAGTGGACGACGGCTTCCTGCCCATGTACCAGCTCTCCTATTATAAATATGACAACGGCGTGAAGGAATATCAAGCCTACGACAGCGATGTGGAGAACTTCAACGGCAAGAGAAAGCCGCTCAGAACCCTCTACGTCACCTGCAACACCCAGCGGATGCAGCTCGACGAACAACAGTCGAAAGACGGACTGGCCTTTGTCGACCAGTTGAGCGCCAAGCTTGCCGCCACCCGTGAGGTCGACGCCACCGTCAGCCTGCTGCTCCAGCGAGCCGTAGCCTACATGACCGTGCAGAACTATGACGGCGCGATGGCAGACCTGAACACCGTCATCGCCACCGACAGCACCCTGGCAATAGCCCATTGGCAGCGTGGCGTCTGCTCGTCGGTGATGGCGACCGTGGACAAGATGGACGGCTACGACGGCAAGTTGAAACGCGCCAGCACCCTCAACGACTTCAACGAAGCCCTCAAGTATGCCCCTCACAATACCTACCTATATTATGATAAGGGCGTGCTCCATTCCCTCCAGAAAGAATATGCCCAGGCGATTGACTGCTATACCCAAGCTCTCAAGCTCGACGCCAACTTGGCGGAAGCCTACTACAACCGAGGTTTGGCGCGCATCTACAGCAACCAGAAACAGGCGGGCATGGCAGACCTCAGCAAGGCTGGAGAGCTGGGACTGTTCAAGGCTTACAGCGTGATGAAGCAATTCGGCAACAAACAATAGGTGTCTAAAAAAATGCTAATATTGCGCCTATATCGAAATTAATAATTATTTTTGCAATCAAAATACACAAATTCAAAAAGGTTATGATAAAAATAACATTCCCAGACGGCTCTGTTCGTGAGTATGAACAGGGGGTGACTGGACAGCAGATCGCAGAAAGCATCTCACCAGCTTTGGCACGCGAAGTACTCGCTTGCGGTGTAAATGGTGAAACTGTAGAATTGAATCGTCCTATCAATGAGGACGCAAAGATAGCCCTTTACAAATGGGACGATGAAGAAGGCAAGCACACCTTCTGGCACACCTCGGCACACCTTTTGGCTGAGGCTCTCCAAGAACTTTATCCCGGCATCCAGTTCGGTTTCGGTCCTGCCATCGAAAACGGATTCTTCTATGACGTGATGCCCGCTCCCGGACAGACCATTTCCGAGAACGACTTCGGCAAGATCGAGGACAAGATGAAGGAACTCGCCAAGAAGAACGAGCCTGTTGTGCGCAAGGAAGTGGCCAAGGCTGACGCCCTGGCTGAGTTCAAAGCCGACGGACAGGAGTATAAGTGCGAGCACATCGAGCAGGATCTCGAGGACGGTACCATCACTACCTATACTCAAGGTGCGTTCACCGACCTCTGTCGTGGTCCTCACCTCGTGAGCACAGGCGCCATCAAGGCAGTGAAGATCACCAGCGTGGCCGGTGCTTTCTGGCGTGGTGATGCCAAGCGCGAGCAGATGACCCGTATCTACGGTGTTTCCTTCCCCAAGAAGAAAATGCTCGACGAATATCTCGTGATGCTCGAGGAAGCCAAGAAGCGCGACCACCGTAAGATCGGCAAGGAAATGGAACTCTTCATGTTCTCCGAGCGTGTCGGCAAGGGTCTGCCTATCTGGTTGCCAAAGGGCACACAGCTACGTCTGCGTCTGCAGGAGTTGCTCCGCAGCCTGCTCCGTCCATACGACTATCAGGAGGTTATCACTCCGGGTATCGGCGGCAAGAGTCTCTATGTGACTTCCGGTCACTATGCCCACTATGGCAAGGACGCTTTCCAGCCTATCCACACACCAGAGGAGGACGAAGAGTATATGCTCAAGCCAATGAACTGTCCTCACCACTGCGAAATCTACGCTCGCAAGCCACGTTCCTACAAAGACCTGCCACTCCGCATCGCAGAGTTCGGAACCGTGTTCCGCTATGAAAAGAGCGGTGAGCTTCACGGATTGACCCGTGTGCGTACCTTCACTCAGGACGATGCTCACATCTTCGTTCGTCCAGACCAGGTGAAGAAAGAGTTTGAGAACATCATCGACATCATCCTCAAGGTATTCGGTATCTTCGGATTCAATGACTATGAGGCACAGATTTCACTCCGTGATCCTAAGGACACAGAGAAGTATATCGGTAGCGACGAGATTTGGGATGAGAGCCAGAACGCCATCCGTGAGGCCTGCAAGGAAAAGGGTCTCAACGCCACTGAGGTGGAGGGCGAGGCTGCCTTCTATGGTCCTAAGCTCGACTTCATGGTGAAAGACGCCATCGGCCGCAAGTGGCAGTTGGGCACTATCCAGGTGGACTACAACCTGCCTGAGCGCTTCAAACTGGAATACACAGCCGAGGACAACACCAAGAAGACTCCTGTGATGATTCACCGTGCACCATTCGGCTCACTCGAGCGCTTCACCGCCGTGCTCATTGAGCACACCGCAGGTCACTTCCCCTTGTGGCTCACACCAGATCAGGTGGCAATCCTGCCTATCTCGGAGAAATTTAACGACTACGCCAAGAAGGTGGCAAAATACTTCGACAGCAAGGGTGTGCGTGCCCTCATCGACGACCGCAACGAGAAGATTGGCCGCAAGATTCGCGACAACGAGCTCAAGCGTGTCCCCTATATGGTCATCGTCGGAGAGAAGGAAGCAGCCGAAGGCCTCGTATCCATGCGTAAGCAGGGTGGTGGCGAGCAGGCTACCATGACCATGGAAGAGTTTGCCCAGCGCATCAACGACGAGGTGGCGAAGCAGCTTTCCGCAGTCAATGAATAAACAAATTTGACATACCATCGGGTGGCTTTGAAGTCGGAAGAAGGCTTCAAAGCCACTCTTTTGTATTACATATGTCGGTAAATGAGACAGATAGCGTAAATTTTCCATGAAAAAAGAAGACGAAAATTTGTTCAATAACCGAAAAATAAGTAACTTTGCACCCGCTTATCAAAAATAGTTGAATGAAGAATGACAAAATGACCAACAAGTACCGCGTGAATGAACAGATTCGCGTTCGGGAAGTCCGCATAGTAGGCGAGAGCGGATCTACAGTAATGCCTACACGCCAAGCATTGGACCAAGCACGTCGAGAAGGTGTGGATCTCGTGGAGATTTCACCCAACGCCCAGCCTCCTGTTTGTCGTCTCATCGACTATTCCAAATTCCTCTACCAGCAGAAGAAACGCGCCAAGGAAATGAAGCAGAAGCAGGTCAAGGTGGAAGTGAAGGAAATTCGCTTCGGACCACAGACCGATGAGCACGACTATCAGTTCAAGCTCAAGCACGCCAAGGAATTCCTCGAGGAAGGCAACAAGGTGCGTGCCTATGTGTTTTTCCGTGGTCGCTCAATCCTGTTCAAGGAACAAGGCGAGGTGTTGCTCCTCCGTTTTGCCAACGATCTTGAGGAGTTTGGTAAGGTAGAGCAATTGCCAAAGCTTGAAGGCAAGAAGATGTTCCTCTATATGGCTCCGAAGAAAGCCGGTGTGGTGAAGAAGAGCCAGCAGAAGATGGACCGCGAGAAGCGTGAGGCTGATGCCAAGGAAGCCGCTCGCCAGGGTCAAGGAGAAACAGCTGAAAACACAGAGATGCCCGCAAACGGCGGTCTCTTCGCCAACGCCAAGAACGGTGGCGATGCCCTCAAGAAGCTCAAGGGCGAGGAATAACCCCCGACAACTGAGGATACTTTAAAATGAAAAGAAGGTGCGTAACGCCAGGTATATGCGTTGCCACCATATAATAAATAACAATTTAAACACTAAAAAAATGCCAAAAGTAAAGACAAACTCTGGTGCAAAGAAGAGATTCAGATTCACCGGAACTGGTAAGATCAAAAGACATCACGCTTACCACAGTCACATTCTGACTAAGAAAACAAAGAAGCAGAAACGTAATCTGGTACACCAGGCTATCGTTGATCAAAGCAACATGACGCAGGTACGTGACTTGCTCTGCCTCCGTTAATCAAAGTCAAACAAACATTTTAAAGAAAGAAAATTATGCCAAGATCAGTAAATCACGTTGCTTCACGTGCTAAAAGAAAAAGAATTTTAAAGCTCACCCGTGGTTATTACGGAGCAAGAAAGAATGTTTGGACCGTAGCTAAGAACACTTGGGAGAAGGGTCTTACTTACGCTTATCGTGACCGTCGTAACAAGAAGCGCAACTTCCGCGCATTGTGGATTCAGCGTATCAACGCTGCCGCTCGTCTCGAGAACATGAGCTACTCTACTCTGATGGGTGCTCTCCACAAGGCAGGTATCGAGATCAACCGTAAGGTGCTCGCTGACCTCGCTGTAAACCATCCTGAGGCTTTCAAGGCTATCGTAGCCAAGGTAAAGTAAATAGACGCAAAGTTAGTTTACAAAAATATAGCCGCATTCCTTCAAGGGATGCGGCTTTTTTATTTCCTTTTGTTTTTCTGTTTCCTCTTCTTTATTCCACGATGCCGGCTTCCAACCACTTGTCGGCCAACTGTTGGGCATCGTTGCGGGCTGTAGTCTCGTCGACATCATATTCCTCGGTGAGCAGGGTGGTGAGGTCGTCGACGGTGAACGAGGGCTTGTCGACGATGTGTTGCCAAAGATAGGCGGAACTCTCGTTCATGCTGATGATGTTGCTGAAGTCGATGTTCTCCTTGCCTTCAGCAACGATGATACGCTCTCCGCAGATGTCGCGGAGGTTGAATCCTGGTTTTGCTTTCATGTCTTATCTGTTTTATGGATTATACGGGGTTGAAAAACTTCAGCCATATCCTGCGGTAGAAGGCCAGCAGGTAGCGGCGGATGGGGTAGAGAGTGGTCCAGATGGCGGAGTAGACGTGCCATTTGAGACTGTTGGTGCGGTCGAGGTGCGTGCGTCCCTTGCGGTAGAAACCGATGGCGAAGCCTTTGATGTCTGCCAATGTGCATCGCTCCACACCCAGGTTGCCGTCGCCACGCAAGGTCACCTGGTCGCCATCAATGCGGATGATGCGGTGGAGCACATAGTGGCTGTCGCCCACCTCTGCCAGCACGGCATCCCCCTTCTTGGGGTTCACCGCCTTGATAAGCAGCGCCTTGTCCCGTCCGTCTTCCAGGAAGGGGCGCATGCTGAAGCCCCGGAGACGCAGGGTGACGGTGTGACCCTCGTCGAGCATCCGGACTACTTCCGGCAGAAACTCGCTGTTGGAGAATCTTACTTCTGTTTTGCTGATATGGTGTTGTGGCATAGGATGGCTGCTTCCTCATCGGGCAGACAATGCAGGGTGTAGAGCGGTGTCCGTTCGATGAGACGGGTGATGATGTTACAGATGTTGTTGAAGATGTCCTTATCCCACTTCATGGTGGAGCAGGAGGGCAGGAGAGAGGCGAAGGCGAACACGGGAGAAAGTCTTTCGATGCTGTTTGTCTTGGCTCGGTCGATGCGTGTGATGGCGCCGAGTGGAGCCTGTGTGTTGCGGTAGCAGGGCGTCTTGCCGCTCCAAGGACTGCCGTAGATGGTGGGCTGTCCGTCTACGATGCGCACCACAGGGTTGTCGTCGTTCATCAGGTCGCAGTTGGGGATGTGCTTCAGCCAGAGACTCACGTGTGTGCTCTTGCCTGTGCCGCTCTTGGCGATGAAGGCGTAGCCCCGTCCGTTGTGTCTGACGAGGGAGGCATGGATGAGCACCGTGTCGTGCTGGCTGCCGGCAAAGGCGAAGACGAGCATCAGCGCGTTGTTCAGTCCGAAGCGCCGCATGTCTCTTGTGCCGTTGAGGGCACACTGGCAGTTGCGGAAGTCCTTGTCTGTCTGGAGCATGCAGCAGCTGTTTCCCGCGGTATCCTTGATGATATATTGGTAGCCACCATTGTCGAGCCGGTCCACGATGGTGTCGCCGTTGCCGGTGTCGAAGGTGCGTATGCGCTCACGGTGTTCCTTGGCGATGGGGCGCAGGGTATCGTCGACCGTCAGTTGGAACAACAACAAACCGTCCTGACTGTCGGTTGGCAGTCGGAACGGCTCGAACGACGTCAGCAGACTCATGTTGTTGACCGTCGTGTCCTTGAAGATGATGCGCACGTCAAGTCCGGCGATGCGGAAGTTGTTCGTGTCCACGGTTACTCGTTGGGTTTAGGTCCGTTGGGTGCGGGCTGTGGCCCTTTCTTGTCGGGGCGTGGACCCTTGTCCTTGTGCTTGGAGTGCTTGGGCTGTGGTGCCACTTCCTCCTCCACATATTCTGTGTCGGGCTGGATGACCGTGAAATGGAAATCCTTGTCGGCAAGATATTTCACGTTGTAGTTCTCCTTGCCCATATACTTCTTCTTGATGCGCTCAAACTTGCTGACGAGGTCTTTCTTCTTCAACTCGCTGATGATCACGCAAGTGCGGTGTTTCTGTCCCAGCGCATCGAAATAGTTGTTCATCTGGTAGGAGTAGTCCTCCCGGTTGAGCAGGAATCCCGTTTTGGAGTCCACCCAGGCGCTGTCCAGATCCTGGATGCCGGTGATATAAACGGTGGAGTCGTTGAACGATGTGGAGATACCGAAAGCGTAAACCTTCGGCACCATCTTGTTTTTGGCTTCGGCATCTTGAGTTCCGCAGAGCAGGGCGATACCGAAAGCCACTGCAACGATTTTGAACAGTCTCATAATCTTATTTTTTCTCTTTTGTTATTCCTAAATATATTGCCTACCGTCCCAGGTAGGTGTTGAGCATGCTGGTGACAGCATTGCTTCTGAGCCGCTTGATGGCCTTTTCCTTGATTTGTCTCACGCGTTCCCTTGTGAGTCCATATTTCGAGCCAATCTCCTCGAGCGTCATCTCCTTTTGTCCGATGCCGAAGAAAGCCTTGACCACCAATTGCTCACGCTCGTTGAGCGTGCCAAGTGCGAGGTCTATCTCCTCCTTGAGCGACTCGTTGACCAGTTCGTCGTCCACATTGGGCGAGTCGGTGTTGGGGATGGTGTCGAAGAGTTTTCCGTCCTCTCCGTCGACGATGGGCGCGTCTCCCGACACCTGTCCTTTGGGCGCCTTCATGGCGTCTTCTATTTTGTCCTCCGGAAGGTTCAGCAAGTCCGCCAGTTCCTTGAGGTTGGGCAACCGTTCCTGTTCTTGGAGAAACTTGTTGACAGTGCGGTTGATTTTGTTCACCCAACCCACCTGGTTGAGCGGCATTCTGACGATGCGCCCTTTCTCGGCGATAGCTTGGAGGATGCACTGCCGTATCCACCACACGGCATAGGAGATGAATTTGAATCCGCGGGTCTCGTCGAATTTCTCTGCCGCCTTGATGAGTCCCATGTTGCCCTCGTTGATAAGGTCGATGAGACTGATGCCCTGGTTCTGGTATTGTTTGGCCACCGACACGACAAATCTGAGGTTCGCCTTGACCAACTTGTCGAGTGCTTTTCTGTCTCCCCGCTTGATGCGTTGCGCCAGTTCCACTTCCTCTTCGAGTGTGAGGAGAGGCTCGCGGCCTATTTCCTGTAGGTATCTCTCGAGCGACGCACTTTCACGGTTTGTTATAGATTTGGTTATCTTCAGTTGTCTCATGGTGAAAATCTTTTTAGCTTTTGCAAAAATACGGCTTTTTTATTACCTGTACAAACAATAAACCTTAAAACTATGTGTGTTTGTCACAAAAGCATATAAATGTTTCCGGATATTCTCCTTGGCGCCATGCTCAGTTTGCCTTCTCGAAATGCTGATAGTCCTTGAGTGATCGCCAGTCTCCACCCCAAGTGAACCCGTGTTGGCGGAAGAGGCGGAAGCAGAGGTCGCTGCGTGTGATCTTGTAAGGGTAGGAACGTGTGCGGTCGGTATAAGGTCGTCCAGCCTTGGGTTGGATCTTGGTCTTGCCGTTGCGCGTTTTGATATAAGGGTTGTAGAGCGGATTGATGTCCACGGCGAGTCCCATGCTGTGGGCGGAGAGTTTCTTTGAGCCTGCCACGGTGCGGTAACAAAAACAAGTGGTGTTGTTGGCAGTCATCGACGGCTCGTCCTCGGCACCATAGTTGTCGATGAGCACCATGCGCTCGATGGGGTAGTTGGCATCGTAGAGTTGACGGAAAATGGCGACGAGGTCGTTGGCGATGCATCGGTTGCAGATGAGTTCGCCGAGCTGGATATGTCCGTCGAGTGTGCGGTGGAGCAGGCGCAAATAGCGCAGGTCGGCACGCTGGATGCGACAGTTGTCGGGGAACGATTTGCCGTGGATACGCTTGTATGTCGCATCATCTATTCTGTTGACAGAGAAGCACTTGTCCAAACCGAATGCCTTCACCGCCTGTTCAGAAACCCGAGTCCCGGCTTTCCATAGTGTGAGCGCTTGTGTTGCGGATGTTTCCTTGGCGGGCAAGGCCGTTTCGAATATGCTTCCCGTTTCCGCTTGCATGCTGGCGGAAGCGAGGAAGAGTGTTAGGAAGAATGAGAAAATTTGTTTCATCTGTTTTGCCATTTTTTATGTTTCAGCTGTGCAGTGTCTGGAAGCAATTCTGAAACCTATAAAGGAAAAGCCCTTTTATTTTATCATGGCCCTCTAACCCCATGTTAGAACCACAATAGAAAATAAAGAGCTTTCTTATTCTGCAAATATATTCAATTCCTCTGATTCCTCCAAGGGAAATGACGAAATTTTTTCTTGGGAGGAGGACGAGAGTGAGAAGGAAATACTATATCCAAAGGGGAAGGATAGTATAGAAAAAGCAAGACGGATTTTTGCCCAATCTTCGCCTACGCCTAATTCGCCGGTATATGAGCAATCATCCGTCTCGGGTGCAAATATAGACAATAGTTTTGAAACCTCCAAGGAAAATGGAGAAAAATCACTTCAAATACAAAATTCTCTCTTCGGTATAAGGGGATTTCCTTCAATAGGGGGAGGCACAGAGGCGGATGGATTACAGGCCGAGTTTTGAACTTTTCACCGCGGTGAAAAGTTTGTTAGTGTGCCATTAAGGAGGCGTTAGTGTGCCATTAACGTTCTGCGGGGCGGCTTGTAGCAAGTTTGTAGTCGTATGATGCGCTATGAGATAGTGAAGGCTATTGATAAATGTGGAACTTTGGAAGTATAGAGAAATGGGGGAGATAAAAAGAGAAGGCGTGCTGGTCTCGCGACCGGCACGCCTTCTGATGCGTATATGAGTTGGATATTAATTAGTTTTGCAGAGGAACGGCGAAGTAACCCTTCTTGCCTGTAGGATAAACACCCTGGATGAAGAGTACAGGCTCCTTGCTTGTGGATGTCTCCTTGACAGCTTTCTGGATGTCGTCAAGAGTCTGCATTGGTGTGTCGTTGACACGCTGAACGATGAAGCCCTTGGCGATGCCTTGTGTCTTGAAGGCACCATTGTTCACCTTCATCACCTCAAGACCATAGTTGATGTTGAGACGTTTCTTGGTCTCTGCGGTCACTGGGCGGAATGTTGCACCGAGCACATCGAGGTCGGCAGATTTCACGACATTTGTGTTGCCTTGTGCATTCTTCAATGTCACGGTCTTGGTCACGCGCTTCTTGTTGTGGAGGTAGGTGACTGCCACTTTGTCACCAGGACGTTTGCCAGCCATGATCTCCTGCAGCTCGGCCATCTTGGTCACGTTCTTGCCGTCGATGGCGACAATCACATCACCCTTAGCCAAGCCAGCGTCTGCACCGGCTCCGTCGGGATCAACACTGTTGATGTAGATACCATCGTTGGTACCGAGATCCACATCCTTGCCCTGGTCTTTCTGGTTGTCGATATAGCTGCGTGCGTCACCACCCTGGATATTGAGCACGGCACGCTGCACGGTGCCATACTGCTTGAGGTCGCTCACCACCTTGTTCATAATGGTGGTTGGAATGGCGAAACCATAGCCAGAATAGCTACCAGTCTCGGAGAAAATCATGGCATTGATACCCACGAGTTCACCACGGGTGTTGACCAATGCACCACCCGAGTTACCCTTGTTGATGGCAGCATCTGTCTGGATGAACGACTCCACACCGTTGGCGCCCATGGAACGAGCCTTGGCGCTCACGATACCGGCTGTGACAGTAGAGTTGAGGTTGAATGGGTTGCCCACTGCGAGCACCCATTCGCCCACTTTCAGTTTGTCGGAATCACCGATGGGCAGTGTAGGCAAGTTCTTGGCATCCACCTTGATAAGGGCGAGGTCAGTGGTCTTGTCTGTACCGATGATGCGGGCGGAGAACTCGCGGTTGTCGTTGAGTGTGACTGTGAGTTGGTCGGCACCTTCAACCACGTGGTTGTTGGTTACGATATATCCGTCGGAAGAGATGATGACACCCGAACCGGTGCCCTCTTGCTTCGGGGTCTGCACTTTCTGCTTGCGCTTGCCGCCTTGTCCCTGTTGTGGTGTTCCGAAGAAACCGAACGGGTCGAAGAAATCGCCGAACGGGTCGTCCTGCACCTCCACGGTTCTCACCTTGCTGTCTTGAACGAATTTGATGTGTACGACGGCTGGCAGAGCCTTTTCTGCGGCATAAGTAAGGTCTACGGCTTGTCCTGGTACAGGTGCAGCCACCACGCTCTGTGTGGCTCCTGTCGAGAACGTCAGCGCGGCCACACAGGCAGCGCCAAGCAAAAGATTAGCATACTTTTTCATTTTTTTCTTTATTTAATTATTTGCATTTTATGTTCTGATTTTCTGCTTGCAAATATAGGCGCAAAAAATGTGAAACTGCCAATTTGTCGCGATATTTGTCCTCTTTTAACACTCCCGTTTATAGGCTTAACGGCTCTTAAATGGAATGTCATTGATTTTTACATTCGTTTGCTAACGTATGTACCAAACACTTGTTAACATTGCCCATTATCCGAACAGTGCGCGCAGCGCTTCCTCCACCTTTCTGACAGGCACAAGCTCGATGTTGAATTTTGACGGGTCGATGCCCTTCATGTTGTATTTCGGCACAATCATGTGGGCGAAGCCCAGCTTTTCCGCCTCGGCGATGCGCTGCTCGATGCGGTTGACCGGTCGCACCTCGCCGCTCAGTCCCACCTCGCCTGCCATGCACCATCCCTGTTCGATGGGGGTGTCCACATTGCTCGACAGCACGGCGGCAATCACGCTGAGATCCATGGCAAGGTCGGTCACACGCAGTCCGCCCGCAATGTTGAGGAACACATCCTTCTGCATCAACTTGAAGCCCACGCGCTTCTCGAGCACGGCGAGCAGCATGTTGAGTCGGCGCTGGTCGAAGCCCGTGGCGCTGCGCTGTGGCGTGCCGTAGGCTGCCGACGAGACGAGTGCCTGGGTCTCCACCAGGAACGGCCGCACGCCCTCTACGGCAGAACTGATGGCGATGCCGCTCAGTCCGTCGTGGTCTTGGGTGAGCAGAAGTTCGGAAGGGTTGCTCACTTGTCGCAGACCGTTCTGCTGCATCTCGTAGATGCCTAGTTCGCTGGTGCTTCCAAAGCGGTTTTTGATGGAGCGCAGGATGCGGTACATGTAGTGCTGGTCGCCCTCAAACTGGATGACCGTGTCGACGATATGCTCGAGAATCTTCGGTCCGGCGAGCGTTCCCTCCTTGTTGATGTGGCCGATGAGAATCACCGGCACGCCGCTCGACTTGGCGAAACGGAGCAGGGCAGAGGCACATTCCCTTACCTGGGTGATGCTGCCCGGCGAGGATTCCACATCCTCGGTGGAGATGGTCTGGATGGAGTCGATGATGACCAGTTCGGGTTTCACCTCTTTTATATGGTTGAAGATATCCTCGAGCGACGTGTCGCAGAGAATCATCACGTTGTCGGCCTCGGGGTGCTCGATGCGGTCGGCGCGCATCTTCAGTTGGTGGGCACTCTCCTCGCCACTCACATAGAGGATGTGGCGCTCGGGCATACGCAGAATGGTCTGTAGGGTGAGCGTGCTCTTGCCGATGCCAGGTTCGCCACCGAGCAAGACGATGCTGCCCGGCACCAGTCCGCCGCCCAGCACCCGGTTTAGCTCCCCGTCGTGCATGTCGATGCGCGGCTCGTCGTGCGAGGGAATGTCGCGCAGCCTGAGCGGAGCGTGACGGCCCCGGTTGAGCGGTGTGCTCACCGTTTCGGCGGCATGCTTGGCTGCCATCGTGCCCTTGTCGTTCGACACTCTGATCTCCTTGAATGTGTTCCACTGTCCGCAACTCGGGCATTTGCCTATCCATTTGGGCGATTCCTGTCCGCAATAAGAGCAGACATACGCCACTTTGTCTTTTGCCATGATTCTGTATCTTTGCTTGTTGTAGGCTGCAAAAGTAGATATAAATTTCTATAGTTACAAAATAATTTATTACTTTTGCAGCATCATATTACACATACGTGACATGCGAAAGACACTCATTTTCCTATCCCTTATCATCATAGGCCTCTGTACGGCATGCGGTGACTCCCGTGCAGAGAAAGACAAGAAAGCCAAGAGAGAACTGCAGATACAGGACTCGCTCGCCATGAAAATAGGCACGCTGCCCACCTTCGACTGCATGCCCCTCTTTGTGGCAAAAGAGCGCGGGCTCTTCGACTCGTTGGGTGTGGACATTCGGCTGCGCCAGTTCCGTGCCCAGATGGACTGCGACACCGCGCTTGCCGGGGGCAGTGTGCAAGGCTCGGTGACCGACCTGGTGCGTGCCGAAAGATTGCAGCGGCGGGGCACGGCCTTGGTCTACAAGACTGCTACCGACTCCTACTGGCAGCTCATCACCAACCGCAAGCAGCGCATCAACCAACTCTCCGACCTGTCGGACAAGATGATTGCCATGGCGCGCTATTCCGTGACCGACCTGATGGCCACCCATGCCATTGCGAAGGGAAAGCTGAAGAACCCCGCCTTCAAGGTGCAGATCAATGATGTGATTGTCCGGTTGGGCATGCTCCAGAACAATGAGATGGATGCCATGGTGCTCACTGAGCCACAGGCTGCCGCCGCCCGGCTCTACAAGAATCCCGTGCTGCTCGACACCCGTGACGAGGGATGGCGGATGGGCGTCATTGCTTTCCGCCGCAAAGACCTTGCCGACGATCACCGCAGCCGACAGTTCCAGCTTCTCGTGAGAGCCTACGACACGGCGTGCGACTCGCTGAATAAATATGGTGTGGCCCACTATGCCGACGTGGCGGAGAAATATTGCCGTGCCGACCGCCGCACCATTAAGTCCCTTAACAAATACCATTTCAGCCACATGAACGTGCCCCGTCAGAAAGACGTGGCGACTGCTCGCCAGTGGCTTAACACCTTAGAAAGCAAACGATGAAAAAGGATTTCTCTCCCGTCATGTCGCTCCTTTCCGCCCCCAAACTCGAGTGCGGACTGAGCGTTCTGCTGGATGCCATACACCGATATTTCGACACGACTGTCAACGAGGCATTTCTGGATCGTTGGAAAACCATCCGCGACAACTACGACTTGCTGCTTGAATACGTGAACCGGGGCATCGATGATCCGCAGCGTGAGGAGGTGTATATGCGCCAACTGCGTGCCGCCTACACGCTGATGCTCGACATGGAGCATTTCGAACTGGTGAACTCCAACCGCAGTTATGCGCTCGCCCATTCCCGCTCCTTCACCTTTGACGATCCATTGTATCAAGTGAAGAACACCTTGGAAGACTATGTGTCCACCCGGCCGATGGTCGACCTGGAGAAAGACGCAAGGGGCGGCGAGGACAAGCAGGGCCTCGACGAGAGAAACCAACGATACGTGGAGCAACTCTTCGACCACATCCTCGTGTCCTCCTCTTGGGCGGCACCCGATGCCGACTTCTATGTGAAGATGCTCCTGTCGCCCACGATCGAGCGGCGCAACGCTCTGCAGATAGTGAGCGCCATTACCCTGTCGGCTTCCGATGTGTTCGACCTTCAGAAACTGCGCGTGCTCTATCGGTTGGCGGTGGAGTCGACCGACGTTTATGTGCGTCAGCGTGCCTTGGTGGGATTCGTGCTGGCTGCCGACGAGCGCTATGCCGTTGTCTTCCCCGAGCTCCGCGACATGGCACGCCAACTGACCGCCAAGACATCGCCCGTCACCCCGGACGACCTCTTCGACTTGCAAGTGCAACTGTTCTATTGTCTCACCGTGCGTGAGGATACCGAGAAACTCAACAACGACATCATTCCCGACCTGGTGGGGGAGAGCAACCTCCATGTGGGACGAAACGGCATCATCACCGAGAAAGAAGACGACCCGATGGACGACATACTCTTCGGCAACAAGGATGACGAGGAACGGATGGCACGTTTGGAGGAAAGCGTCAACAAGATGTATGAGATGCAGAAGGCTGGCTCCGACATCTATTTCGGCGGCTTCTCCCAGATGAAGCGTGCTCCTTTCTTCTCGAAGGTGAGCAACTGGTTCTGCCCCTTCTATACAGAGCACTATGAACTTCATTCCATCATCTCCAACAGTTTCGGCAACTATGGCGTGCCGGCAATGCTGAAAGGCGACGGCCCCTTCTGCGACTCCGACCGCTACTCTTTCCTCATAGCCCTGTCGACACTCTTCCTCCGTCTGCCCGACGGTGTGAGAGAGATGCTCGCCAACAGCAAGAACATGGCCATGGGTGTAGCCGAGCCGGGCGTCTATTCCACGCCGGCATATATTCGGCGGATGTATCTGCAAGACCTCTACCGCTTCTTCGAACTCTATACCGACCGTGCCGATTTCCGCAATATGTTCGGTTCGACAGAGCGGCCGCACAGTTATCTGTTCATGGCCAACAGCCTGTTTGGCACTGTGGCGACAGAAGAAGACGTGTTCCGTCTCTGCGATTTCCTGCTCAAGCGCCGCAGATATGACGACCTGTTGTATCTGCTCGACCAGCAAGTCGACAGAAAGGACAAACTGACTCCGTGGCGTGTGCTCTACTATCGTGGCGTGGCACTCCTGCGTCATGGCGACGCGCCGCAGGCTTGTGGCTTTTTGGAGAAAGCATGGCAAGCCTATCGGCAGACGGCAGTGGACAGCAAGATAGAGGCCAAGATGCTCCGGATGCTTGCCCGCAGTGCGGTGGCCGCCGGGCAGTATGACCTGGCTTGTGATGCCTATGGACAACTGCTGAAACTGAACCCGAACGACTTGAAGGCGAAGACCAACTGCCTCTTGTCGATGATAGAGTTGGGACGGACAGACGAGGCGCTCAAACTTGCCTATGAACTGAGCTTTGCCGACGAGCACAGTCTCGTGGTGAAGCGTGCCTATGCCTGGGCATTGCTCAATGCGGGCAAGGTGGACGCTGCCCAGCGGGAGTACACGCAACTGCTTGCCTCGCACGATGCAGACACGAACGATTTCCTCAATGCCGCCTATTGTTTCTGGGTGCAGGGGAAGTTGGCTGAGGCTGTGGACAACATGTCGCGTTTCTTCATTTTGTGGCGTGACACGGAAGACTATGACAAGTATGAGGGAACGGACGTGGAACGTCTGACGAACAAATTGCAGCAGGACGCTCATCTGCTCGCCCGCCTGTCGGTGGACAGACCACAGCAAGCCTTGTTGGTGGAAATTGTCATCAATAAGGTAGAGGAGGAAGACGACTGATCAATTTCGTGGCTGTGACGGCAATTGCGGTCATGGTCACGAAGACATATAATATAATAAGGTGTAAGAAAACAGAAAAGCGGGAGAAGCCGGAAGAACAAACAATTATTCTTCTTCGGTTTCTCCCGCTTTCAGGATGATGCTGGTGGCACCGATGGTAAAGAGCGTTCCGTTCTCGATCACTCTCCGTTCACGGTCACCCAAGATGACGTTGTCGACAAAGGTGCCCGTGTAGCTCGGACCGTCGCGGAGCACATATTTCAGTTTGCCATGCTTGTCGCGCGACACATTGATGACACAATGGTGCATGTCGATGCTTGGGTCCACGGTCTCGATGGGGGTGTTGATGCCGCTGCCTTTCATGTAGCGTCCTATCACGTTGTCGCCCATCTGGAGCGGAATCACCTGCTTGTAGTGGAAGACATTCTCTATGACCACAATGGAGCCATAGGGAGCCTCGCCCTCCGTTTCGTTGTTGGGATTGTCGTTTTCCTCCTTTTGCGTCTTGCGCAGTTTCGATACGCCGATGCGGATGCCAAACTGCTTGCCGCATTCGCTGCATTGGAAAACGAGCTTCTGTCCGTTTTCGTATTTCGTCTCGTCGAATGTGATGTAGCTGTCACACTTGGGACATCTTACCCTTTTCATAAATAAAATAAGGTGTTAATGGGGTTCTTATTTCACGTGCATCACCCAACCCTCGGAGAAAGGAGCGTTGTCGCTGAGCGTGTTGAGGGCGTTGTATGCGTCGTTTTCTGTCTTATAGTGGCCGTAGATGACCTTGGAGCCATTCTTGCGCACCAGCACTTCTGCCTTGTCGTAACCTTGTTCGTGAAGTTTCTGGGTATAGGCGCTGGCGTTGCTCTTCGTCACCTTGCTTGCCAGGACAATGCAATAGAAATTGTCGGCGGCGGCAGGGGCTTCTTCCTGCTTGGGTTCCACCTCATAGGTGGCAGACTGCGCCTTGTCTTGCACGGTCTTGACCGGAGTGGGAGCGGGTGCTGCCACAGGAGTCTCCTTCGGCATAATCTTGTCGAGAATGTCGGTGTTGATGGCGCCTTGCTGCACTTGTGTGTTGCTGATTGGTGCAGGAATGAGCAGGAAAGCGATGATGGCGATGGCGGCGGCTACGATGTTGCGCAGCACACTCACACGGATGCTGATGGTCTTGGCCGGTTTCTCCTCGTTCTCGGCAACAGGTTCCGGAGTTTCCTCGGGTTTTGCAATAAACGGCAAAACATTGGAGGTGTGGGGGAGAACTTGCGGTTGGGTTTTCTCTTCGGGTTTGCTCAGCGGCTTCATCTCGAAAGAAGACAAAGCGTAGAGGCATGGGGTGAGGATGCCGGCTTCGCAAGGTTCGAAATCGTAATGGCCATTCTCGTTGAACGACAAGGTTCCGATGCCGTTCAGCGTGTAGCTGCCATGGTTCTCAATGTGCTCCTTGAGCTGTGCCACCTCGTCCTCGATTCTCTTGACGGCCTCGGGGTAGCTGATGTCATAAGCCTCGACATACGACTGTGCCAGAAGCGAGTCGTTCATCGTGAGCTGTGGGTTGAAGCCAAGCGTGCGTGCCGGCGGCAAGAAAAGATTGTCGTCGTTGTCAAACGTAGCTTCTATATGGTGAGTCATGAACCCACCCAATCCTGGAACGATTACGCAATCGTTGTCCAGCAGTAATATTTCAATATGTCTGTCTAATTCAATCACGTTGCAAAGTTACGAAATATATTTTACACAAACAAGAATGTAAAACTATTTTTCTTCCTCATGAATTAAATATTGTTTATTGCTTTGGGGTTTGTCCTTTTTTATATATCTTTGTCGGCAGATATGCCACATACCATAAGAAGAAAGTAAACATTCTTTGTTCAGGTGTGTGCTGTCATGTCCCCATCTTATATAGATTGTTTCGACAAATAAAGACAGAAATTGTATGAATTATTTAACGACGGACATTGAAGGCGTCTATATTCTCGAGCCCAAGGTTTTTGAGGACGCCCGTGGCTATTTCTTCGAATCATGGAAGAAAGAAGACTTTGAAAAACATATAGGCAAGGTAGACTTTATTCAAGACAACGAGTCGAAGTCAAGCTATGGCGTGCTTCGCGGTCTCCACTATCAGAAGGGAGAGTTCTCCCAAGCCAAACTGGTGCGTGTCATCAAGGGACGTGTGCTCGATGTGGCTGTAGACCTGCGCAAGGATTCCGCCACTTTTGGCAAGCACGTGATGGTGGAACTGAGCGACGAGAACAAGCGCCAGTTCTTCATTCCCCGTGGTTTTGCCCATGGTTTCCTCGTGCTGAGCGACGAGGCCATCTTCACCTATAAGGTGGACAACGTGTATGCTCCACAGGCTGAGGCCTCCATCCGTTGGAACGATCCAGACCTCAACATCGAGTGGCCGATCAAGAAAGAAGATGTGCTGACCAGCGAGAAAGACCTCCTCAAGGCCAAGGCATTCAAAGACGCTGATACTTTTTGAACCATAATCATCTGACATGAACATAGCTGTTGTTGGTACAGGATATGTGGGACTGGTGTCGGGCACTTGCTTTGCCGACACGGGTGCCAATGTGACTTGTGTGGATGTGGACGCCAAGAAAATAGAGCGCCTGCAGCAGGGGGATATTCCCATCTATGAACCGGGACTTGACGAACTGGTCATGAAGAATGTCAAGGCGGGACGACTGAAGTTCACCACCGACCTGGCTTCTGTGCTGAATGAGCAGCAGATCGTGTTCTCGGCTGTGGGCACACCGCCCGACGAGGATGGCAGCGCCGACTGGAAGTATGGGCTGCAGGTGGCGAAGACCATCGGCGAAAACATCAACAAATATCTGGTGGTGGTGACCAAGAGTACGGTGCCCGTCGGTACCGCACGGAAGGTTCGCGAGACCATCCAACGGGAGATAGACCGAAGAGGTGTCAAGGTGGATTTCGACGTGGCGAGCAACCCTGAGTTTTTGAAGGAAGGCAACGCCATCAAGGACTTCATGAGCCCAGACCGTGTGGTGGTGGGTGTGGAGAGCGAACATGCCAAGGCCATCCTCACCAAACTCTACAAGCCGTTTCTCATCAACAATTTCCGGGTCATCTTCATGGACATTCCGAGTGCCGAGATGACCAAGTATGCCGCCAACTCCATGTTGGCCACACGCATCTCATTCATGAATGACATCGCCAACCTGTGCGAGCGGGTGGGGGCGGATGTCAACATGGTGCGTGCCGGCATCGGCTCAGACACCCGCATCGGCAGGAAGTTTCTCTATGCCGGTTGCGGATATGGTGGCTCATGCTTCCCCAAGGATGTGAAAGCCCTCATCAAGACCGCCGACGACAATGGCTACTCGATGGAGGTGCTCAAGGCGGTGGAGCGTGTCAACGAACAGCAGAAGAGCATCCTCTTCCGCAAACTGGAGAAGATTTATCCAGATGGTCAGTTGCGGGGCAAGACCATTGCCCTGTGGGGACTGTCGTTCAAACCCGAGACCGACGATATGCGCGAGTCCACCGCCCTGGTGGTCATCCGTCTGCTCAAGAAGGCCGGGTGCACCATCCGTGCCTATGACCCGGTGGCAATGGACGAATGCCGCCGCCGTGTGGGCGACGAGGTGGTTTATTGCAAGGATATGTATGATGCCGTGCTCGATGCCGACGCCCTCTTGCTGCTCACGGAATGGAAAGAGTTCCGCTTGCCCAGTTGGGAAGTCATCGCCAAGGCCATGCACCGTCCGCTGGTCATCGACGGCCGCAACATCTTCGATGCGGAGGAGATGGAAAGCACGGGCTTTGAGTATCATTGCATCGGAAAATAATAAACGTAGGATTAAAGAATTTTGGTTTTGAGAACGAATATTATCATAGCATTGTGCCTCGTCGCACTCCTTGCAGCGTGTGGCGGACGAAAGAAAGGCGTTTCTGCCGAAATCCAGGAAGACAAGCAGGCCAAGGCCCTCCTGCAGGGCATTTGGGTGAACGAGGATGAGGAGGACGTGGCTTTCAAGGCGAAAGGCGACAGCATCTTCTATCCCGACACCGTGAGTCAGCCCGTCCGCTTCATGATTATCAAGGACACGCTGGTGCTCATTGGCGCCAACACCGTGAAATATCCCATCGTGAAACAGGCTGCCCACCTTTTTGTGTTCAAAAACCAAAATGGCGAGACCGTGCGCCTGACCAAAAGCGAGAACCCTTCCGACGGTTCTCTCTTCACCCATGAGCGTCCGAAGGTGCTCAACCAGAACCAACTTATCAAGCGCGACACCGTGCTTGTCTATGGTGAGGACCGCTACCACAGTTATGTGCAGGTGAACCCTACGACTTATAAGGTGGTGAAGACAGTCTACAACGACGAGGGTGTGGAAGTGGGCAATGTCTACTACGACAACATCGTCCATGTGAGCCTGTTCCGTGGCAGCACCCAACTCTACAGCCACGACTTCCGCAAGAAGGAGTTCGCCAAACTTGTGCCTGCGGAATATCTGCGTCAGGCGGTGCTGAGCGATATCGTCTACGACCATGCCACACCCAAGGGCTTCACTTATTGTGCCCAACTGCTTATTCCCGACGGGTCGAGCAGTTACATGATCATGGTCACCATCTCGTTTGAGGGCAAGATGACAATGGGATTGCGATAGATGTCAAACGACTACTTCAGCTTCAAGCAGTTCACGGTGCGGCATGACCGCTGTGCCATGAAGGTGGGTACCGACGGAGTGCTTGTCGGTGCCTGGGCTGTGGGTGGTCGTCGCATTCTCGACATTGGCACGGGCACCGGCCTCATTGCCTTGATGATGGCGCAGCGCTGCTCCGAGGCGACGGTTGACGCTGTGGACATCGATGCGGACGCTTGTGCGCAGGCTGAGGCTAACGTGGCGGCTTCGCCTTTTGCCGACCGTGTGCATGTTGTCCATGCATCGCTGCAAGACTTTGTCGGTCGTATGACGGAGGAGGGCGTCTACGACGCGATTGTTTCCAACCCTCCTTATTTTGCTGATTCTCTGAAGAATCCCGACGCCAAGCGTTCCTTGGCCCGGCATACCGATACCCTTTCTTTTGCCGACTTGTTCCGTGGCGTGTCGCGTTTGCTGTCTCCCGACGGCCATTTCTCGGTGGTGATACCCACCGACCGTCGCTCGGACATGAAGCGCGAGGCGTTCGTCTTCGGCTTCCGCACACACCGTGAAGTGTTTGTCAAGACCGTGGAGCGCAAGCAGCCCAAGCGACTTCTGATGGATTTCTCCCGTTCCCCGATAGAAGCGCTCGACCTTCAAGATGTGGTGATGCAAGGAGCGGATGGCAAGCGGAGTGAGTGGTATGACTCGCTCACCCATGATTTCTATCTCGACTTGTAGTCCAAGCAGATATACATCAATGTTTTAAAAACGCTTTATTATGAAAACATCACGTACACACGCCATGGCCTTCATGGCAGTCTTGCTCTTGGGACTGTTCTCTTGCGTATGCGGCGCCTCGGCACAACAATCCGGAAACTTCCCCGCAGGTCAGACCCGCTACTATGTTTCCAGCGACGGCAAATGGCCTTTGTCGCTGAAGTTCTACTACGACAACAACTACAAGTGTGCCACCTATTATAATCATAAGTGGACGAATGGAATCAAGCTAAATCTTTTTGGCACGAAAGACGGCAAGAATGATTTCGGACAATATAACGACAAGCCACGCTTTGGGCAATATTACAAAGTGTATTACGAACGGGTGCGCTGCTTCATGTGGGATTTCTGCAGTTATGTTCTTGTCTCCAATGACTATTCCAAAGTGTCAGTCAGAAGTTCCTATGGCAAGGGAGACGATTACCATTCCGTGAGCAAGCAGCAATATGACAAGGTCTTCGCTGATGCCAACCGCCGTTGGCGTGGTTCTTCTTCCGGTTCTGGCGGCTATTCAGGCGGCAGCGCGGTTGCTCCACGTCCCAATGGCAAATATCAGCGGCAGAACCGTGTCGACAAGGTGCCTTGCTATGCATGTCATGGCACTGGCCGTTGTCCGGGTTGCAATGGCACGGGCGACATGGGCGACTCCTACAATTTCCACAAGGAAAAAATGGTGATGCGCTGCTCCTCTTGCAGTGGATCAGGACGATGCCTCACCTGTCATGGTACGGGCAGGGTGGTGAAATGATGCTGTCGGGCGACTTCTTGCTCAGTCTCTGAACGGCAGATATCCCTCAATCCACTGCCGGGCATTCGCCTCCAACTGCGATTGTGAGGGGTTGCTGACCGTGAGGCCGAGCAGTCGGATGCGCCGGGAGGTGGTGTCCACCTGTTGGAGCAATATCTTGGAGAGCGGCAGGATGTCCTGTTTGCGCTTGAGAAT
>JBNMIE010000022.1:0-27638 GCA_050873125.1 Prevotella sp. | reverse complement strand
CATCAACTGTGGAAGAAAAGAAACATGCAGCCGCCACGTTTCCCTCCACGCTCTGCGCCATCATGGGAGCGGACGGAAAGAGCGTGCACGTGCTGGTGAGATACGCTGACAACTGCCATCATCTGCCCCAAACGGAAGAAGACGCCCAATCATTGTATGCCACAGCTTTCCGTCAAGCGGCAAGCATCTACCAAGTAGTAATGGGATGCACGATATCCGCCACAGTAGAGGACCTGCACGATCATTTTGCCCTGACGCTCGACAGCCATCCCTATTTCAACAGCCAAGCTGTGCCTTTGACCGTGGACAGAAGCCTGCGACAGGAAGAGAGCTACAGCCCGACAGTTGAATTGCCCCAAGTTGCAGTAAGCGAAGGCAAGGAAACTGACAGTAGAAAAGAGAATATATCGCGAATGTTACTGTTGTTAAACTCACGGTACAGATTTCGCTTTAATACTGTCATGAAATATACAGAATACAGGTCTTTGGAGAAAGACTACGGATGGCTTCCTATCGAGCCTCGGGTACAGAAAAGAATGACAATTGAGGTGCAGTTGGCAGACATCCGGGTGAGCATCAAGGACGTGAGAAACTATCTGGAGTCTGACCTCATCCCCAACTATTGGCCCGTGGACGACTATCTCAACCAGTGCCGAGGAAAATGGGACGGCAAGGATCATATCCGAGCCTTGGCACGCACTGTTCCAACAAGAAACAAGCATTGGGCGGACTGGTTCTACATCTGGTTCTTGGGCATGGTAGACCAATGGCGCAGCGAGGGCAGACTTCGCACTTATGGCAACAGCGTTGTGCCTCTGCTCATTTCCTCACAGGGATACAACAAGAGCACTTTCTGCCGACAGCTTATCCCCAAAGAACTGCAATGGGGATATAACGACAACATGATTCTCTCGGAAAAGCGCCAAGTGCTGCAAGCGATGTCACAGTTCCTGCTCGTCAACCTCGACGAGTTCAACCAAATTTCGCCTTCCGTGCAACAAGGCTTCCTCAAGAACATCATCCAACTGCCCAACGTGAAAATCAAGCGTCCATACGGCAGCCATGTGGAGGAGTTTCCTCGTCTCGCCTCGTTCATCGCCACCAGCAATATGGACGACGTCCTTGCCGATCCGTCGGGCAGCCGCCGCTTTATCGGTATAGAACTGACAGGACCTATCGACTTGAGTGTCGCTCCCAACCACACACAACTCTATGCACAAGCATTGGCCGCCTTGGAGCAAGGAGAGCAGGGGTGGTTTGACGCCAAGCAGACAGGCCTCATCATCGAGAACAACCGTCAGTTCCAAGTGGTACCGCCCATCGAGCAGTGCTTCCGCGACTGTTTCACTCCGACAACAGACGAGGGCACGGGACAGTATATGACTGTCGCCACGCTCTATCAAGAAATAAAGCGGACCTATGGCAGTTCGATCAAAACCAACTCGCTCATCTCGTTCGGCCGCATTCTCAAAAACATCCACGGACTGCGCCGCAAGAGGAGCAAAAAAGGCACAGAGTATCTGGTGATAAGAAACGCCAAAGCCTAAAACCGGCGTAAAACTACGGGTGACAGATGGAGGATATGCAACCGACCATCTGCCACCCGTAACAGTTTACGTATCAACCATTTGCAATAAAAAGTTGCAAAATGGCATTTCTTTCACAAACACTTTGCAGAGACAAAAGTCCCTCGTCATGAAACATCACCATGAATGACTGAATGATAAAATGGATATCGGAACTTCTCAAAATGCAAAGATGCGGAACAGCAAAACATAGGTGTAATTCTGAAAAATGTAGTAACTTTGCCTTCTCGGAACAAAAACTGACAACAAAATATATGGACTATAACTTAATAGGAACAGGATGGGCACTGTTACCGCCCATCGTTGCCATCGCTTTGGCATTGAAAACAAAGGAGGTGTACTCATCGCTCTTTATCGGTATCCTGCTCGGCGCTGCACTCTACTGCATGTCCATGGGTACGGGAGTGGAGGGCTTTATCACCCACCTGCTGAACGACACCATAGGTACGGGAGACAACGCGAAGGGATACGGCATGATTCATTGTCTGTCTGACCCGTGGAACGTGGGCATACTGGTGTTTCTCGTGGTCTTGGGATCCATCGTTTCACTGATGAACAAGGCGGGCGGATCGGCGGCCTTCGGACGGTGGGCCGTGAAGCACGTCAAGACGAAGAAAGGCGCACAGATTGCCACCATTCTGCTGGGGATATTGATATTCATCGACGACTATTTCAACTGCCTCACCGTGGGATCCGTGATGCGACCCATCACCATGCGCCATGGTGTCACCAAAGAGAAACTCGCCTACCTCATCGACTCCACCGCAGCTCCCGTGTGCATCATCTCCCCAATCTCAAGTTGGGCTGCCGCCGTGTCGGGATTTGTCAGTGGCGACGAGAATGGTCTGGCTCTCTTCTGCAAGGCCATTCCGTTCAACTTCTATGCCCTGTTTACCATCATCTTCATGTTCGCCATCGTCATCATCGGTTTCGACTTCAACGCCATGAGCAAGTATGACGCACGGCTGAAGGAATGGTATGAGCGCACGAATGGGGGAAAGCTAGACGAGGTGAGCGACACAAAACTGCACATTGTGGAACATGGCGTGGGAGCGAAAGAAGACAGCAAGCCCAAGGGGAAAGGCACAGTGGCAGACCTGGTGATACCGATTGTGATGCTCATCGTCTTCTGCACCGTGGGCATGATTTATTCGGGAGGTTTCTTCGACACGGCAAGTGTCAACCATCTTGACTTCATCGAAGCGTTCGCAGCGAGCAACGCCTCCATCGGACTGGTCATCGGCTCGCTCTGCGCCTTGATTCTCACCATCATCATGTTTACCCTCAGAAAGACATTGCCCTTCGACGAGGCGATGAGCAGCCTCATCAAGGGATTTGAGGCCATGGTGCCCGCCATTCTCATCTTGACCTTGGCATGGACGCTGAAGAGCATGACCGACTCATTAGGGGCAGCAGAATATGTGTCGGGCGTGGTGGCAAGCAGCGCCAATGAACTGCAGATGTTGCTGCCCGCCATCATTTTCGTCGTGGCTGGCTTCCTCGCGTTTGCCACCGGCACCTCGTGGGGAACCTTCGGCATACTCATCCCCATCTGCGTGGCGGTGTTCCCTGTGGCAGCGCCCTTGCGCATCATCTCCATCTCGGCCTGCATGGCAGGAGCCGTCTGCGGCGACCACATCTCCCCCATCTCAGACACCACCATCATGGCAAGCGCCGGAGCGGAGTGCAAGCATGTGCACCATGTGTCCTCCCAGTTGCCGTATGCGCTGACCGTGGCAGGCGTTTCGTTTCTCACATTCATCGTGGCAGGCTTCACCCAGCAGTTGGGGTTCATCCCCTGCGCCATCATCTCTTGGGTGGCAGGACTCTCGCTGCTCGGAGCGGTGCTGATGGTGATGAGACGAAACAAGAAGAAATGAAGAATCTAAGAAACACAAAAAGGGCACCCTCGTCATGAGGATGCCCTAAATATTTTTCTTGATACTAACCTTATTCAGCAACCTGAACAGTAGCACGACGGTTGTAAGATACTGGAGACAAAGAGTCTACACCACCATTACCAACAGTCTTGATGTTGTCCTTGGCTACACCAAGCTTAACGAGCTCGTCAGCAACAACCTGTGCACGAGTTTCAGAAAGCTTCTGGTTGTAAGCAGGAGTACCTGTTGAGCTATCGCAATAACCAGTAACGAGCAACTTAGCGTTGTTGTCCTGAGCGTACTTAGCAAGAGCCTGAACGTTAACCATATCCTTCTTAGAAGCAATCTCAGACTTGCCGATGTTGAAGAATACAGATACAGGAGTTGTAACGAATTCCTTCACAGTCTGTGCAGGTTTCTGGTTAGCGAGCATGTTGCGGAGACGATCGTTCTCAGAGTTAGCGTCAGCCAACTTAGCGTTGAGAGCGTCGAGAGCTGCCTGGTGCTGAGCGTTGATAGCGTCAACATCTGGAGTCTTCTCCCATGTAGACTTGCCGAGGTTGAAAGTCAGACCAAGTTCAGCATATACATGGTTGTCATGGCTGCTCCATCCGCGTTCGCCAGCAGTTGTGGCAACACCATCATAGTCGTTCTCGAAGCAGTTCCATCCGAGTTCGAAGTTGATAGCCACTTTCTTGGCTACTTTGAACTCGTTCAAGAGACCTACGCTCAAGCCCATAGAATATCTGTTGTATGTGCAAGAACGAGCGATGCCAGCACCTGCGAATGGAATGAAGTTCCAAACACGATTAGGATTGTAACCGCAGAGCATGTTGCTGAGGTTGAAGAGAGCCTGCTCGTTCAATGTCCAATATTTGTTGCCGTTACCGAAGTTGTTGTCGTCTGTAACAGTCTTGCCCCAGATGCCCTGCAACTTTGTGCGGAGACCGAGACCTGGAGTAAACCACTTACCAATAGCTACAGAAGCGCCTGGGTTAGAACGGAACTTCTTGAAAGGGCTCTTGGAAAGGCCAAGACCATGCTCCTCACCTGAGTACCAAGCATTCCAGTCTGCGCCTACCTGAATAAACCAATTACTCCAAAAAGAGTTTGTTGCCACACTGTACTGCTTTGCAGGTACAGTTTCTGTATCCTGTGCCATTGCTGCGCAAGAGATACCGGCAAATGCCAAAGCGATAAATAACTTTTTCATAAGTTTACTATTTAAATAATCAAATTTTTGTTTGCTTCTCTATTTAGTCCTCTCATCTCACGATGACAGTCATCTTGCATTTTCGGGACAAAGTTACGATATTTTTTTATATTTATCCTCTTATAACAAAAAAAATATTCTTTTTTGTGTAAAAAATGCTAACGAGCGCCCTATATATTACGATATCAACCAAATAAATGTTCTATTTCCTGCTGACGAAGGATGCACAGGATGGTTTTTCCATCGGGAGTGTAGTTGACATTGGAACAAGTGAACAGTTTGTCGACAATGTCTTCCATCTCCTTGTTGGACAAAGCCTGACCGGCAGGAATGGCGGCGTTTCTCGCCAAGGTGAGGGCCAACGACTTGTTGATTTCCTCGACCACACTCGTACTCTCTCCAAGAGCTGTGGACACCATCTCCTCCACCAGTTTCACCAAGTTAAGTCCGTCCAAGCCAACCGGCACAGCCGTGATGGAATAGCTACCGGCGCCGAGGTCGGTCAGTTCAAAGCCCATCTGCTCCATCTCGGGAAGCACAGCCTGCAATTTCACCGTATCGGCGGCAGCAAACTGGACCACCTCGGGAAAAGCGACACTCTGCGACAGGGATGCCCGCTTCTCGAACTGATGAAGGTAGCGCTCATATAATATACGTACGTGCGCGCGATGCTGGTCTATAATCATCAAGCCTGACTTCACCGAGGTCATGATGTAGGTGCCCTTATACTGATAGTGGGATGGGGAACGCTCGGCATTCACGGTTTCCTCGGGCTCGTCGGTCTCGGGGAGATCAAACATGGCGGGCTCTTGTGGCTGCTGGGTTTCCAATCCGGAATAGAGTTGCTCCCATCCGTCTGCCGAAGGCTGGGCGGGCATGGAAGACCGCGCCGAGGACGAAGGCGTCTCCTTGAAAGGATTGTATTGGGGATTGAAATCCAACTTCGGTGCTGCCGTGCCGGCATTGGGATTGAACACGGGAATGTCGGGGCATCCCTGGGTATCGAAATCGATGGACGGGACGTCATTGAACTTGCCCACAGCATCCTTGACTGCCGCCGACAGAATCTGCCAGATTTCCTGTTCGTTCTCAAACTTGATTTCAGTCTTGGTAGGATGGATATTGACATCGATGTCTTCAGGATTCACCTCAAAGTAGATGAAATAGGGCACCTGCTCACCCACCATAATCAATCGGTCGAAAGCTGTCATCACCGCCTTGTTGAAATAGGGATGTTTCATATAACGACCATTGACAAAGAAATATTGATGGGGCGCTTTCTTGCGGGCAGACTCCGGTTTGCCGACAAAACCCTTGATCTTGCAGAGGGAAGTCTCCACACCGACCGACAGGAGGTTCTGGTTGAGCCGCTTGCCGAAAACATCGATGATGCGCTGGCGCAGATTGCCGGCACGGAGGTTCATCAGCTCCACATTGTTGCTGTGGAGGGTAAAGGAGATTTGGGGATAGACCAGCACAATGCGCTCGAAAGCGGTGATGATGTTGTTCAGTTCGGTCTGGTTGGACTTGAGGAACTTGCGGCGGGCAGGCACATTGAAAAAGAGATTCTCAATGTTGAAATTACTGCCCACAGGACAAGACACGGGTTCTTGGCCCATAAACTTGCTGCCGGAAATGGTCAGCGAGGTGCCCACCTCGTCGTCCTTGGTACGCGTCTTCAGTTCCACCTGAGCCACGGCGGCAATGGAAGCCAAAGCCTCACCACGGAAGCCCATGGTGTGGAGCGCGAAGAGATCGGAAGCTTCACGAATTTTGGATGTGGCATGGCGCTCGAAAGACAGACGGGCATCGGTCTCCGACATGCCGCATCCATCGTCAATCACCTGAATGGAAGTGCGTCCCGCATCCACGACCAAGACATTGATGTTCTTGGCACCGGCATCAACGGCGTTTTCCACAAGTTCCTTGATGACACTTGCCGGACGCTGAATCACCTCACCGGCGGCTATCTGATTGGCCACCGAGTCGGGCAACAATTGAATTATATCACTCATTCTTTTCTTCTTATTTTATCATCTTGCAAGCATAGCCCAAAGGGCTGCCAATGCAATAATCAGAAATAACAGTTTGCCAAGGCTCAGATGCTTGCGCCCCGTCTGTTCGTTCTCCTTGCGGCGACGCAGATGGTGCGTGGCACGGACAAATGCCCCACGAAGGAGTTCGGGACGGAACACGTCGTCGGTCGGCATGCCAAGCTCCCGTCGGGCCTTGTCTTCCATTTCCCGCAATTTCTCCTTGCGCTCATCATAATAGATGTAGTCGTGGTGGAAACCCCGAGGCTTACGCATTCGGAACAGACTCATTTTTTGTCTTCCTTGGGAGTCTCCGTTGTGGGTGGAGCCGGAGTGGCCTTTGTCTCCAAGCCCAATCGCTGCAAGGGAGCCTCATGGCGTTTCACATTGCGGATTTCCGTTCCCTTGGCCTTGCCACGCCATTCATAGATGTCGTTTTTGTCGACAGGGCGAATATAGTCAAACCAGGCAAAATGTTCCAGTTTGTCCTTACCTGGCGGAATCTGGGTCATCGGATAAATGACAAGGTCGGCCTTGGGCATCCATATCTTCTCCAGATGCTGGTCCTTGTCCAAGTACATGCGCATGGTGTCGCTCTCGGCATAGTTGAGTCCGATGAGCGTGCTGTCCTTGTCGTCGACAGGATAATAGATGGTAGTCACATTGGCTATCGCCTCGTTGCGTTTCATCTTTCCGTCAGTGAAAAAGGACTTCATCTCCTTGGAGGATATCTGGTTGAAATGTTGCTTGTCGGGCATACGCTCTATCGAGAAGGCCTGTCCTATCACATGTGCCCAGTCAATGGTGGAGTCACGAGTATAGACCTTGATGACCTCACCAAGCAGTTGTCGGTTCTCTCCGTTCCAGACTATCGGGTCTTGATACATCGTCATGCAGGAATCCTTGCTGTTCATCACCAAGGAGTCGCAAACGGCCTGCACATCATTGCGGAAGGCGCGCACCTTCTTGTAGCAGTAGACCTCACGATAGACGGAATCCGTGTTGATATGGAATGTCTTCAGACGGATGGTGTCAGCATGCATCCACAGTGTGTCTTTTTGCGAGTATTCGATGGCTGTGGGGTTGCGGGTGGCCAAAGCGACACCCGTCTTGTCGTTGTAATAGCAATAGTCGCCGGTAAGCATGTTCTTGTTCTTGCTGTCCACATAAACGACGTTGCGATAGCCTTGGTTGACACCGGTCTTGCTGTTGAAGTACAAGCTGTCTGCCGTGATGGTACGTGTTTTATCCTTGCTCGTCACCGTGGAGCGGCCATAGAGCCGGGCCTTGTCGTGCTCGGTGTCGTAATAACCGTCTTCCGTCTTGATGAGATTGCCCTCATTATAGATAGTCGATGGTCCTGTGACATGCGCCAACTTGACTCTTGTATCGTAGTGGAGGGTGTCGGTATGGATGTCGTATTTCGGACTCTTCAAACGCACACTATAATAAAAGGTGGCCTGCCGGGTGTTTGTGTTGTATTCGCCCCAATCGGAAACCAATGTGTTTTTGCCGTCAACCAGTCTTCCGCCCTCAAAAAAGTAGCCGAAACTGAACTTGCGGTCATAGTCAAGGCTGTCGCAATAGAGTGTGGACTTCTGATGGTGAAGCACCACATTCCGACGCGCCCTGACGATTTCTTCCAAACCGTCATAAAAGGCATAGTCACTGTTCAGGGTATATTTCCCCTTCTCGACCATATAGACATGTCCAAAAGCCTCAAAAGAATTGTCATCCTGGCGGAAATAGGCACTGTCACAGGTGAGTCGCACACCCTGGTGACGGAAAGCCACCTTGCCCTTGACTATCTGAACACCTGGTTTGGAGAACTCATCGAACTTCAGCACATCGGCATGTTCCAGATAGACGCGGTCATCGGGAGCCACCTTCTTCGACTTTCTCGGAGCCAACCGGGACTGTGCCACGCATAACCCAAACAGGCACAGAACCATCAAGAGAATGATTCTGTGCCCGCCAAACAATTGATTTATATTTCTTTTTGTCATTTAACCCAACCTTGATATTCAAACTTGCAATCCTTATATCGGTCGTTCATCTTCACATATGTGGTCTTGATTTTGTCGGTCACCCATTTGCGGAGAATGTCCATCCGTCGTTGGGCAAGCACAACATCTTTCATGGCCTGATAATCTTCGGTGATTGTAGCGCGATGGCCCTCGACTCTTGACTTGAGCTTGATGATGGCGCACACGGTCTTTCCCTTGTCATTGATCATAGAGAAAGGCGCTGACACTTGATCAACCTTCAGTGTGTCGACCACTCGTGCCACCTCAGACGGAAGATCTCGCATGCGGAACTTAGAGGTGCGGGTCTGACTGTTCATATCGGTGTACGCCATCAAACCATGGTTGAGACGAGTGTCCTTGTCGTCTGAAAGCACACCGGCAGCATCCTCAAAGGTGAACTTCTTGTCACAGATGTCGGTTCTGATGGAATCCAAGCGGGCAAGGGTCTTATCGATACTCTCCTGGTCAACCTTCGGTTTCAGCAAGATGTGACGGACATTGATTTTGTCACCACGCTTGTCTATCAACTGGATGATATGATAACCAAACTCTGACTCTACAATCTTGGAGATTTTTTTCGGATCCGTAAGATTGAACGCTACATTGGCGAAAGCTGGATCCAATGTACCACGGCCTGTGAAGCCGAGTTCTCCACCTTGTCGGGCCGTGCCAGGGTCTTCGGAATAGAGACGGGCCAAAGTGGCAAAGGAAACCTCGCCCTTGTTGACACGATCGGTGAAATTGCGAAGTTCATCCTTGACTCTGTTGATTTCTTCTTGTGGAATTCTGGGAGCATTTGTCAAGATTTCCACCTCCACTTCTGTCGGAATGAAAGGCAGACTGTCTTGTGGCATATCCTTGAAATAGTTGCGCACCTCTGCCGGAGTCACAGTAACATCACCTATCAACTTCTGCTTCATCTTGTCAATAAGCTCATGGTTCTTGAAGTCATCATGCAGTTCCTGACGCATCTGGGTGACTGTCTGCTTGCGGTATTCCTCCAACTTCTCCTTGGAACCAATCATCTGAATCCAACCGTTGATTTGCTGGTCGATGCCCTGAGAGATCTCCGACTCTGTCACCTCGATACTGTCAAGGGCGGCTTGATGAAGATAGAGCTTCTGCACAGCCAACTGCTCAGGAATCAAGCAGTCTGGATTGCCATTCCACTTCACACCTTCCTGTTCGCTCTGCAAACGCATTACCTCGACATCAGATTTCAAGATAGGTTCGTCTCCTACAACCCAAATCACTTCGTCGACAATGCTGTTCTCATGGACAGGGGCAGATGGTTGCTCCTTTTTTACCGAATTATCGGACGCAGAACCAAAATAATTTCGTCCTGCATATACAGAGTTCTTGCCTGCGTTGGCTGAAACCACAGCCATCAGCATCAGTGATGCCATCAAAGAGGCACCCCACCGGTAAGTCTTGTTCATCTTTATTTCGTCGTTATTTATTTTTTGTTGACAGTGGCGAGAACGTCACGGTTCACCACCACCGGATATTTCTTTCTTAAGGAAGCGACCCATTCTTTTTCAAGTGCGTCCTGATAGTCCGCCGTCACAAGACCACGAACATCATCCAAAGTCTGTGGGGCCTTGATAACCTTGCCGTAAACGGCATCAATCGGATAGTCTTTCAAGGGTTTCACTTCCGTGTTCTTTCCGAACACTTCCCTATCGACCAAAGGATTGTCTCCTTGCTTGAACAAACCTTTTTCCACACGAATGCGAATGGTACTGTCGTTGTTGAAAGTGGAGCGGAGTTTCTCTGCCCATTTATCAAAGGACAAGCCCTTCACACAATCCTTCACAGCCTTCACGTCTTCTTGGGTCTTCACATGATAAGCCATGCCCTTGAAACGTGGAGCATCCCATTTATAGTTTTTCTTGTTTTTCTTGAAATAAGCCTGTAGCCCAGCCTCATCCTTGGCGGCCTTGTCCCAGACCATACGAGTACTGATTTCAAAAAGCAACAGGCCATCGTGATATTCACGAATCAAATTCTTCAAGTCGGAATCAGACGCTTCCATCTGCTTTTCCTTCTCTGCCAAGACAGACTGCAGTGTTGCACCATGTCCCTCTTGGGCAGCCATTGACTGCAGCTTATTATCTATAATACGCTCTTTCAGTCCTCTTGCGTCAATAAAGCGCAGAATGTCTGTGCGTACAGAGTCGTAGGGATCAAACATCTTCTTGTCTTTCAGCAAGACAATGTGATAACCTGCGGGAGAAAGGAATGGCTTGCTCATCTGGCCAACCTTCAAGGCCATCACCTGATCTTCAAACTCTTTCAGGGTCTGTCCCTTCGACAACCAAGGCAAGAGTCCGCCTTGACTGGCGGAACCCGGATCCTGAGAATATTTCTTCGCCATTTCGGCAAAATCAGCTCCCTTTTTCAGAGCTGTATAGATAGAATCTATGCGCTGTTCGGCGGCTGCCTTGTCTTTATCCGAAGCCTGTTGTGACAATAGCAACAAGATGTGGGCAGGACGGAACAGTCCACCTAACGAATCGATGCGGTGTTGGGTCTCGGAATAGATACGTTTGGCCTCAGCCTCAACATCCGCATCAGTAATGACTGCGGGACGTATCTGCTGATCGCGATAAGTGGCGAATTCCTTTTTGAAAGAACTGAGCGTGTCCAAATGAGCATCAAGTGCGGCAGCTACCTTCAACTTATAGTTGATGAACAGGTCGACATATTCCTCCACACTTTTCTTGTCGATGACACCCTCCGCATTGTTCTTGTTGTAAGAATATTCAAACTCGGACTTGCTTATGGGCTGACCATTGATGGTCATTATCGTCACATCGTCAGTCTGGGCATAAGCCATTCCACCACAAAGGAGCACGGCCGCCAATATCGCTTTTATCTTCATCACGTATTCTTTCGAGCCTATAGGTTCTATATTTATTTAAGCGTGTATGGGGCGAACATCACATTGCCCGCCCCATAACTTATTTATTATCTGTTTTTATCTTCAAATCCATTACTGCGGACGGCTGTAGTTAGGAGCCTCGCTGGTGATGGTGATATCATGTGGATGACTTTCAAGCACACCGGCATTGGTAATGCGTGTGAACTTGGCATCATGCAGTTTCTCGATTGTAGGAGCACCGCAATAGCCCATACCGGAACGAAGACCGCCAATCAACTGATAGATGACTTCCTGAACCGTTCCCTTATAAGGTACACGGCCTGCGATACCTTCCGGTACCAACTTCTTGGCATCCTTTGTGTCGCCCTGGAAATAGCGGTCCTTTGATCCGTTTTTCTGTTCCATAGCCTCAAGAGAGCCCATGCCACGATAACTCTTGAACTTTCTTCCGTTGAAGATGATGGTCTCGCCAGGACTTTCTTCTGTACCTGCCACAAGTGAACCAATCATCACGCAACTACCACCTGCGGCAATTGCCTTCACGATATCACCAGAATAGCGGAGACCGCCATCAGCAATGAGAGGAACACCTGTTCCCTGCAAGGCACTGTAAACGTCGTATACGGCACTCAACTGTGGCACACCGACACCGGCAACCACACGAGTAGTACAGATAGAACCAGGACCGATACCTACCTTGACGGCATCAGCACCATTATCCACCAACATCTTGGCAGCAGCACCTGTAGCCACATTGCCGACAACGATGTCGACATTTGAGAACGCAGCTTTTGCCTCCTTCAGTTTTTCTATCACAAATTTAGAGTGACCATGAGCAGTGTCGATTACAATAGCATCAGCACCGGCATCAACAAGCGCCTGCATACGATCGAGTGTGTCAACAGTGACACCGACTCCGGCAGCCACACGCAAACGACCCTTATCGTCTTTGCATGCCATCGGCTTGTCCTTAGCTTTTGTGATATCCTTATATGTAATGAGTCCCACCAAGTGGTTGTCCTTGTCAACTACTGGAAGTTTCTCAATCTTATTTTCTTGCAGAATCTGTGCAGCAGCAGCCAAGTCTGTCTGCTGGTGTGTGGTGACGAGATTTTCAGAAGTCATCACCTCGTCAATTGTTTTGTCAAGACGGCGCTCGAAGCGCAAGTCACGATTGGTGACGATACCCACCAAATGGTTATCCTCGTCAACGACAGGAATACCACCGATATGATAATCAGCCATCATGTCAAGAGCGTCCTTCACTGTACGACCCTTGCGAATGGTAACAGGATCATAAATCATGCCGTTCTCAGCACGCTTAACAATTGCGACCTGACGAGCCTGTTCCTCAATGCTCATGTTCTTGTGAATCACACCGATACCGCCTTCGCGAGCGATGGCTATGGCCATAGACGACTCTGTTACAGTGTCCATTGCCGCCGTCACAAACGGAACGTTCAAATCAATGTGGCGAGAGAACTTGGTTTTCAACTCTACTGTCTTGGGCAGTACTTCTGAATAAGCAGGAATCAACAGGACGTCATCGAAGGTCAGACCGTCCATCAAAATTTTATCTGCAACAAATGATGACATATATTTAAAAATTTATTGCGTGCAAATTTAGCAATTATTTTTCACTCAATCACTATCTTCACCCGAATTTCTTTTGCCGTTAATTCTATTTAACCCTAATTCGCCATTTCTGACAGGAACTTGATTCTCACAAGACGGATCTCGTCTTCCGTATAGTCTCCGCCCAACTCTTCCACAGCTGTGTCAAGGTCATCGGTTTCACTTTCGCGGAAATATTCATAGATATCGTCCACATGATCATCGTCCATGATGTCATCAAGGAAGTAGTCTATGTTCAATTTGGTTCCGCTATACACAATGGCTTCCACCTCGTTCAGCATCTCGTCAAAATCGATGCCCAATGCTGCGGCGATATCGTCAAGCGCAATCTTCCGGTCGATGTTCTGAATGATCTTCACCTTGACCATTGACTTCTTCGCAACTGTACGGACACGAAGTTCTTCCGGACGTTCGATGTCGTTTTCCTTGCAATATTCATCAATAAGCACACAGAACTCCTTGCCGTAGCGTTTGGCTTTTCCCACGCCAACACCTTGTATATTTTGCAGTTCCTGAAGATTGACAGGATACATCATCGCCATCTGTTTGAGCGACTCGTCCTGGAAAATCACATAAGGAGGCAGATGCAGTTTCTGGGCTGTCGTCTTGCGCAAATCCACAAGCATCTTATAGAGAACCGGATCAAGAGCTGAAGCTGCGCCATCATGCGACTCATCACCGATGACATCCTTGAATTCCCTATCACGAACTATCATGAAGGACTTGGGATCTTTCATGAATTTCCGTCCGGCAGCCGTCAGTTTGAGCAGTCCATAGTTCTCTACATCTTTCTTCAGATATCCTGCAATGATGGCCTGGCGTATAACAGGATTCCACAATTTGTCATCTTCTCCCTCACCTGCACCAAATTCCTCAAGCAGGTCGTGCTTATGGGAAACGATGTCATCAGTGCCACGACCTTTGACGAAGTCGATGATATATTCCGTTCGGAAGTTTTCCTTCACAGCACTCACGGCATGCAGTACGATTTCCAACAATTTCTGCGCTTCAATCCTCTCTTTCGGATGGAGACAGTTGTCACAGTTTCCGCAATTGTCCTTGTCGTATTGCTCACCGAAATAATGGAGGAGCATCTTTCTGCGGCACACCGAAGACTCGGCATAAGCAGCAGTCTCTTGCAACAATTGCCTGCCTATATCCTGTTCTGCCACAGGTTTGCCCTCCATGAATTTCTCAAGTTTCTTAAGATCTTTGTTCGAATAGAAGGCAATGCAAATACCCTCGCCGCCATCTCTACCGGCGCGACCAGTTTCCTGATAGTAACCCTCAAGACTCTTGGGAATGTCATAGTGGATAACAAATCTGACATCCGACTTGTCGATACCCATACCAAAGGCGATGGTGGCAACAATGACATCAATCTTTTCCATTAAGAAATCATCTTGAGTCTGCGAGCGTGTCGCCGAATCCAAACCGGCATGATAGGGAGCCGCCTTGATGTCGTTGGCTTTCAATATAGCTGCCAACTCCTCCACCTTTTTACGAGACAAGCAATAGATAATGCCGCTCTTGCCCTGATGTTGGCGGATAAACATGATAATCTGGCGATCCACATCTTCCGTCTTGGGCCTCACTTCATAATATAGGTTTGGACGGTTGAAAGAGCTTTTGAACTCCTTGGCGTCCAATATATCCAAATTCTTAATAATATCCGTCCGCACCTTATCCGTAGCCGTAGCTGTAAGGGCGATTATTGGTGCACGGCCTATCTCGTCCACAATCGGTCTGATGCGCCGGTATTCTGGTCGGAAGTCGTGTCCCCACTCAGAAATACAATGAGCCTCGTCTATGGCATAGAACGATATCTTCACCGTCTTCAAGAAGTCGACATTCTCCTCCTTGGTCAAGGATTCCGGAGCCACATACAGCAGTTTTGTCTTCCCCGACATGACATCCCGCTTCACCGTCTCTATCGCCGAACGGTTTAGCGAAGAGTTCAAATAATGAGCTACGCCCTCACTCTCACTCAACCCATTGATGACATCCACTTGGTTTTTCATCAAAGCGATGAGAGGAGAAATGACAATAGCTGTGCCCTCCATAATCAGAGAAGGCAGCTGATAGCAAAGACTTTTGCCTCCGCCTGTCGGCATCAGCACAAAAGTGTCATTACCCGCAAGCACATTGCGGATAATAGCTTCTTGGTCTCCCTTGAACTTGTCAAAGCCGAAATAGTATTTCAGTTGCTGCGTCAGATTTACTTCCTTTGCCATGTTAATAAACGATTAAGCCTATTGCATTCAATGTTTTTCAGGTTATATCTCCTTCCCTTTCAACGAGGAAAGGGAAGGAGATTATTCTTAAGAGGCGCCCTCCAACTTTTGGAGATGTGCCTTGTCGAGTTGTTTTTTCGCGTAGTCGAGTGTTACGGTAAACTTTTTCACTTTCTTCGCAGGAACCTCATACATGGCATCCATCATGATACTTTCCACGATGGAGCGCAATCCACGAGCACCCAACTTGTATTCCATGGCCTTGTCCACGATGAAATCATACACATCCGGTTCAAACTCCAAATCGATGTCATCCATCTCGAAGAGTTTCTTATACTGTTTGATGATGGAATTCTTCGGTTCGGTCAATATCTTTGACAAGGCGTCTCTGTTCAGAGGATTAAGATAAGTCAGCACCGGAAGACGACCAATAATCTCTGGAATCAATCCGAAGGACTTCAAATCTTGCGGAAGTATGTATTTCATCAGATCGTTGGTGTCAATCTTGTACACATTCTGCACTGACGCATATCCTACTGTATGAGTGTTCAGACGCTGGGCTATCTTCCGCTCAATGCCGTCAAACGCTCCGCCACAGATAAACAGAATATTCTTTGTGTTCACATGAATATAGTCCTGGTCCGGATGTTTGCGTCCACCTTTTGGCGGAACATTCACCATTGTACCCTCAAGCAGCTTCAGCATGCTCTGCTGTACACCCTCGCCACTCACGTCTCGAGTGATGCTTGGATTGTCACCCTTTCGGGCAATTTTGTCTATCTCGTCAATGAACACGATACCGCATTCCGCAGCCTTCACATCGTAATTGGCCACTTGAAGCAATCGGGAAAGAATGCTCTCCACATCCTCACCCACATAGCCAGCCTCAGTGAATACTGTCGCATCAACTATCGTGAAAGGAACATCGAGCAATTTGGCTATCGTGCGTGCCAACAGCGTTTTTCCGGTACCCGTGCTGCCGACCATGATGATGTTGCTTTTCTCGATTTCCACACCATTGTCGTCCACCGGCTGTTGTAATCGTTTGTAATGGTTGTACACAGCCACTGACAGGTAGCGTTTTGCCTCATCTTGACCGATGATATATTCATCAAGATATTTCTTGATTTCGGTTGGTTTTGGCACCTTTTTCAGTTTGAAAGCGCTCTTGCCCTTTTCGTCTTCAATTGCTCCCGACGTTTGCAGAATCTCGTATGCCTGCTGCACACACTGATCACAAATGTTGCCCGAAAGGCCGGTAATCAAGAGTTTTACCTCGCTCTCACTCCTTCCACAGAAGCTACATACTTTCTTTGGCATATTCCGTATCCTTGATTATTTCTTTCTTGTCATTACGACATCAATCATGCCATACTCCTTAGCTTCTTCAGCAGTCATCCAATAGTTACGGTCACTATCCTTCCACACCTTCTCATAAGGAGTGTGTGAGTGATCAGAAATGATCGTATAGAGTTCTTTCTTGAATTTCTGGATTTCCTTGGCCTCAATTTCTATATCGGAAGCTTGTCCTTGCACACCACCCAGCGGTTGGTGAATCATCACACGACTATGGGTCAGCGCCGAGCGTTTGCCTTCCGCACCTGCCACCAACAGAACTGCAGCCATGGATGCAGCCATTCCGGTACACATTGTAGCCACATCACTGGTAATAAACTGCATGGTGTCATAAATGCCCAAGCCTGCTGTCACACTGCCACCAGGAGAATTGATGTAGATGGAAATGTCCTTGCCGGGATCCACTGAATCCAAATAAAGCAACTGTGCCTGCAAAGTGTTGGCCGTATAGTCGTCAATCTGTGTACCCAGGAAGATCACACGATCCATCATCAAACGGGAGAACACATCCATCTGAGTTACGTTCAGCTGGCGCTCTTCCAAAATATAAGGATTAAGATATTGTGCTTGCGAACTCACCACGTCATCAAGCACCATCCCATTTATGCCCAACTTGCTTGTGGCATATTTTCTGAAATCATTCATCATGTTAATACCTAATTTTATATAGACAAAAAGAGAGGTTATCGACCTCATTATTCTTGTTGTAGCAACAAAGATAATAAAAAAAGTCGATAACCTCTATAATATTAGAAGTTTTTTTCAAAAAAACCTTCTTATTCGCCCATCATCTTATTGAAATCGTCGAGAGAGATAGTCTTTTCCTCGATGGCAACAACATCCTTCAAGGCTGCTGTCAATTTCACGTCAATAGCACGGTCAACGAACTGATTCACGGATTCCTTCTTCTTCAGAAGTTCCTGAACATAGTTGTCAAGATATTCCTCTGGAACATTGCTCATACCATACTGAGCGAACTGCATACGTGCTGTCTCCTTGGCTGCCTCTTTCACATCAGCGTCTTCAATCTTGATCTTTGTCTGACCAACGAGAGCCTCCTTCACGAGATGCCAAGTGAGTTCCTTGATGCTCTGATCGTAGTTCTTCTCCACGAACTCATCATCCTTGTCAGGATTGTTACGCTTCATGATTTTCTTCAAAAGAGCGTCTGGATAAACGGCCTTTTCGTTCTTCTTCTCGCAGTGTGCACGAACATCGAGGAGGAACTTGTAGTCACTGTTCAACTTCAACTGTTCCTTCAGACCCTCAGCGATCTTGTTGCGGAATTCCTCTTCACTCTTCACCTCATCCTTGCCATAAACAGAATCGAAGAGTTCCTGGTTCACCTCAGCCTTGACATAGCGGCTGATTTCTGTCACCAGATAAGTGAAGTTAGAGTCCATCTCTGCCACCTTCTCGCGGTCAATCTTGAGCAATGAAGAGATTTCTGCCTCGTTGCCCTCGTAGGCCTGCTTAGGATTGAATGTGATCACGCTGCCTACCTTAGCACCGTCGAAGAGTTTCTTCTGGTCTTCCACCTTGATATACTTAGGCATCAGCACAGCACCTTCTACCACCACGCCGTCTTCCTTGGCATTTCCGTTGGCGTCAAGTTCGCGGAGGTCACCCTTGAGCATATCGTTCTGCTCTGCGTCATAGGTCTCCACTTTGTCATAGTGACCGGCACGAGAAGCGAACATGTCAACCTGGTCGTTCACCAACTTGTCGTCTACTTCAATATTGTAATATTCGATTTTGTCTTTCTTGGTCAACTTGGTCTTCAGCTCTGGAGCCACAGCGATGTCGAATACGAAAGTGTAAGGACCTGCAGCTTCCAAATCCTGCTGTTCCTGCTTGTCTGAAGGAAGTGGTTCACCAAGCATCTGAATCTTGTTGTCCTGGATGTATTTGTACATTTCCTCACCAATGAGTTTGTTGATGACATCCACCTTTACAGCTGTTCCGAACTGTCTCTTGATCATGCCCATAGGGGCCTGGCCGGGACGGAAACCGGGAACGTTTGCTTTCTTACGATAGTCTTTCAGTTGCTTTTCTACATTTTCCTTGTAATCAGCCTCTTCCACGACCAATGTCATCTGTCCATTGATCTTGTCAGGATTTTCAAATGTAATTTTCATCTCTGATGTTTTATTATGTTTTTATTAATTTTATTCTCTCGAGTCTATGCTCTTTCCGGCTTGGCATGAGGCCACAAAACCGCAATTGAGTTGCAAAATTACTCAATAATCACGTAAAGACCTAATATATAGATAAAAAATTTGTTTTTTTAACCTACTTGATTAGCCTCTCTTGCCCGCTTTTCCTCGTCTATCAGTTGGAAATCTTTCTTGCGCAGTACAAAACTGTTACTCAGGTATTTCTCCCTGACCGTTTTATTTTCAGCCAATTCCTCAGGCTTTCCCTGGAACAGGATTTTCCCCTCGAAAAGCAGGTAGGCACGGTCGGTAATGGTCAGCGTTTCCTGCACATTGTGGTCGGTGATAAGAATTCCGATATTACGGTATTTCAGTTTCCACACCACATGCTGGATGTCTTCCACAGCAATAGGGTCCACACCCGCAAAAGGCTCATCCAGCATGATGAACTTAGGGTCGATAGCCAGACAGCGAGCTATTTCTGTTCTTCGGCGCTCTCCTCCCGACAACTGGTCACCCAAATTCTTGCGCACCTTGCCGAGATTGAATTCCTTGATCAGACTTTCAAGTTTTTCCAATTGGTATTTGCGGGGAGTCTTCGTCATCTCCAAGACGGACATGATGTTGTCTTCCACACTCATTTTGCGGAACACACTGGCCTCTTGGGGAAGATAGCCGATACCGGCACGGGCTCGCTTATACACGGGATAGCTTGTGATGTCTTTATCATTGAGATAGATATGACCGGCATTCGGAACCACCAGACCTGTTGTCATATAGAACGATGTGGTCTTACCTGCGCCGTTAGGGCCCAGCAATCCGACAATCTCTCCTTGTTTCACATTGATGGAAACGTCATTCACCACAGTACGCTTGCCATAGCGCTTCACCAAACCTTCACTGCGAAGCACCATACGCTGTTCCTGTCCGTCTGTCACATTGTTTTCTATTTCACTCATAATAACCTTTTGATAGGTTGCAAAATTAGAGTAAAATAATCAAACTGCCAAATAAAACTTATAGACTGTTTGCGGTTTTGTGGTTTTTTCACTACTTTTGCACGGCTATTATTCATTTAATAAAGGTAGAAATATGATCATACTAAAATATTTGAACACACTGGGACGCTATCTCATCCTGATGGGGCGTTCCTTTTCCCGTCCCGAAAGGCTCAGAATGTTCGGCAAGCAATACATCAAGGAGATGTCCTCATTGGGTGTTGATTCCATCGGCATTGTGTTGTTGATTTCTTTCTTTATCGGAGCGGTCATCTGCATTCAAATGAAGTTGAACATCCAAAGTCCTTGGATGCCACGATGGGTTTCGGGCTACACCACTCGCGAAATCATGTTGTTGGAGTTCTCCTCTTCCATCATGTGTCTCATCCTGGCGGGAAAGGTCGGTTCCAACATCGCTTCCGAATTGGGAACAATGCGGGTGACGCAACAGATTGACGCTTTGGAAATCATGGGTATCAATTCTGCCAGCTACCTCATTCTCCCCAAGATTTTGGGATTGATCACCATCATGCCTTTCCTGGTAATCTTCTCTTCCGCCACAGGTATCCTTGGTGCATATGGCACCGCCTATATCGGGCATGTGCTCAGTCCTGACGACCTCACCTTGGGTTTGCAGCACCAGTTCAACGCTTGGTTTATGTGGATGAGTATCATCAAGAGTCTCTTCTTCGCCTTCATCATTGCCAGCGTGTCATCGTTCTGTGGCTACACGGTAGAGGGAGGCTCTGTGGAAGTGGGCAAGGCAAGCACCAATGCCGTGGTTTCTTCCAGTGTGCTGATTTTGTTTTCCGACGTATTCCTGACAGAATTGCTGTCATAAAATTCCATACCATGATTGAAGTAAGACATCTATATAAGTCGTTCGAGGACAAGGCTGTGCTCAAGGACATCAACGCAAAGTTCTTGAGCGGAAAGACCAACTTGATTATCGGACAGAGCGGCAGCGGAAAGACCGTGCTGATGAAAAACCTTGTGGGATTGCTCACCCCGACCAGTGGAGAAGTGCTCTACGATGGCCGCAACTTTGTCGCCATGAACAAGCACGAGAAAATCATGATGCGGCGAGAGATGGGCATGATCTTCCAAAGTGCCGCACTCTTTGACTCTCTCACGGTGTTGGAGAATGTGATGTTTCCGCTTGACATGTTCTCTACCATGAACTACCGAGAGCGGGTACACCGCGCCCAGGAATGCCTTGACCGCGTCAATCTCTCCGAAGCACAGCTGAAATACCCCGGCGAAATCTCTGGCGGTATGCAGAAGCGTGTGGCCATCGCACGAGCCATCGTCCTCAACCCCAAATACTTGTTCTGCGACGAGCCGAACTCAGGTCTTGATCCTAAGACATCCTTGGTCATTGATGAACTGCTCCACGGCATCACCGAAGAATACGACATGACAACTATCATCAACACCCACGACATGAACTCCGTCATGGGCATCGGTGAAAACATCATCTTCATCTGCGAAGGCCGCAACGAATGGACGGGAGACAAGAATGGCGTCATCACTTCGACAAATGAAAAGCTCAATGACCTTGTCTATGCATCCGATTTGTTCAAGAAAGTGAAGAAGGTGGAAATGGCGGAAGCCTTGAAAAAACAGGCATAACCCCGAAAACTATAAAATCAGAAAAAAGGCATTTGGTTGACTATCGCATCAACCAAATGCCTTTTTTCTGTATCATTGGAACAGCTATCTGTTCCTTCACACTGTCTTTATAACTGATCGCCATGAACACATCAGCCACGTGCCGTGCGGTATCAGCGCTCACGCTAACCACATCCACTCGGGCTATGCCCCGATGTTCTTCCTGTTGCTGGGCCATGAACATCTTGGCATTCTCCACCAACTGGGCATGATAATGGTCCGGTATTTTTTCCGGTCGGTAAAATCCGTCCACAAATTCCACGTATTTGCCCTTCAGCAGATAGCCGTAGTAAATCTTTGCCGTCTTTCCAGCCACTTCTCCCGCATCGGGTCCCTTGTCATGGGAACAAGCGGCAAACATGGACACTGCTGCCAACAATACGAGCGTCAAATGCCGTTTCATTACTTCTGGCGAATAAACACATTGATCGGACAACCATGCATCGACCAGTTTTCCCGAATCTTATTCTCGAGGAAACGGCGATAGGGTTCCTTGATATACTGCGGCAGGTTGGCATAGAACACGAAGGAAGGAATCTGCGTGTTGGGCAACTGACTGCAATACTTGATTTTGATGTACTTGCCCTTGATTGATGGTGGCGGATACGCCTCCACCAAGGGAAGCATCACCTCGTTCAACTTGGTTGTTCCCACCTTGGCCTTACGGTTCAAATACACCTGCTTAGCTGTTTCGAGCACCTTGAAGATGCGTTGTTTAGTCAGAGCGGAAGCGAAGATAATCGGGAAATCCACGAATGGAGCCATACGTTCACGGATGGCATTCTCAAAGGTGTCAATCACCTTTTGTGATTTATTCTCCACCAAGTCCCATTTGTTGACCACCACCACAAGACTCTTGTTGTTCTTCTGAATGAGCTGGAAGATGTTCATATCCTGAGCCTCAATACCACGAGTGGCGTCAAGCATCAAGATGCACACGTCGCTATTCTCGATGGCACGGATGGAACGCATCACACTGTAGAATTCCAAGTCCTCGCTCACCTTGTTCTTGCGGCGGATACCGGCTGTATCCACAAGATAGAAATCGAATCCGAACTTGTCGTACCGGGTATAGATGGAGTCACGGGTTGTACCGGCAATCTCGGTCACGATGTTGCGGTCCTCACCGATAAAAGCATTGATGATGCTGCTCTTACCCGCATTAGGACGGCCCACCACGGCAAAACGTGGAATGCCTTCCTCCAGCAATTCAGCCTCGTCGCTCTTCAGTTTTGACAACACGAGGTCGAGCAGATCGCCTGTACCGCTGCCTGTCGCAGAACTGATACACTGAGGATCACCCAATCCCAGTTTGTAAAACTCTGCCGCATCATACATCTGGTCGTTGTTGTCTGTTTTGTTAGCCACCAAAATCACCGGCAATTTGGAGCGGCGCAGAATCATTGCCACATCCTCATCCCAGTCGGTCAGACCTGTTGTCACGTCCACCAGGAACAACACCAAGTCAGCTTCCTCTGTGGCCACCAGCACCTGACGGCGGATAGCATCCTCAAAGATATCATCTGAGTTGACCACCCATCCACCGGTGTCCACAACGGAGAACTCGCGTCCGTTCCATTCACATTTACCATATTGACGGTCACGTGTAGTGCCCGCCGTGTCGCTCACAATTGCGCGGCGCGACTTTGTCAGTCGGTTGAAAAGTGTTGACTTGCCCACATTAGGCCGTCCCACAATTGCTACTAAATTTGCCATATATTGTTATGTTGATTTTATTTTTATTCATCTTTCTCACTCCGGATTGTATCCGAAATGGTTCAGTTCGCGTTGGGAAGAGCGCCAATCCTTGTCCACCTTCACGAAAGTCTCCAGGAACACCTTCTTGCCGAAGAATTTCTCCAACGCTTTTCTCGATTCCGAGCTTACTTTCTTCAGCGCCACTCCTTGGTGTCCGATGATGATGCCTTTCTGCGAGTCGCGCTCCACATAGATGACGGCATTGATATGAATCTTCTGCTCGTCTTCCTTGAAACGTTCCACGACCACCTCCACAGAGTAAGGTATTTCCTTGTCATAATAGAGCAATATCTTCTCACGGATGATTTCCGACACGAAGAACTTTGCCGGTTTGTCGGTCAACTGGTCTTTGTCGAAATAGGGAGGAGAGTCCGGGAGCAACTCCTTGATACGTTTCATCAGCATATCCACACCGAATTTGTTTTTCGCCGAAATCGGAAGAATCTCCGCGTTCGGCAACAGGGTATGCCACTTTTCCACAATCTCACCGAGCGTCTTCTGGTCGCTCTGGTCTATCTTGTTGATGAGCAGCAGCACCGGGATAGACATCTTTTTCACCTTGTCCAGGAAGTCGATGTTCTTCTCGGGATTCTCCACCACGTCGGTCACGTAGAGCAGCACATCCGCATCCGCCAGGGCCGACTCGGAAAACGCCAGCATGGATTCCTGCAACTTATAGTTAGGCTTCAACACGCCCGGTGTGTCGGAGAACACAATCTGACAATCGTCAGTATTGACAATGCCCATGATACGGTGGCGTGTGGTCTGTGCCTTGAAAGTAGCGATAGACAAGCGCTCGCCTATCAATTGGTTCATCAGGGTCGACTTTCCCACATTGGGGTTGCCCACGATATTTACAAATCCGGCTTTATGCATAAATTTCTGTTTGATGATTTTACGGAATAAACAAAAAACGCATTCTTTTCTCATGGAATGGGAAAAGGATGCGTTCGTATCTTTGATCAATGACCGTTTTTACTTTGTCTTGGCAGCAGCCGAAGCACCGTCGTAAGCCCACTTGTAGTAAGATGCGCCATGAACGAAGCCTGCTCCAAAAGCTGTAAACACGACATTGTCGCCCTTCTTCAGTTCTTTCTCATAGTCCCAAAGAGCGAGCGGAATAGTCGCTGCACTGGTGTTGCCGTAATGCTGAATGTTCACCATCACTTTTTCCATTGGAATCTCAACACGCTTGGTTACAGCCTCGATGATGCGGAGGTTTGCCTCGTGAGGCACCACCCATTTCACGTCATCGTTGGTCAATCCGTTGCGCTTCATGATTTCCGCCACATCGTCGCTCATGTCAGTCACCGCATAGCGGAACACTGTGCGGCCTTCCTGATAGAGATAGTGCAGACGATGGTCTACAGTGAAGTGAGAAGGAGGACAAACAGAACCGCCCGCTTTCATGTGAAGGAAAGGAAGTCCCTTGCCGTCAGTGCGGAGGAATGAGTCTCTCACACCGATATTCTCCTCTTCTGTAGCCTCTACAAGTACGGCTCCCGCACCATCACCGAACAACACGCAGGTCTGACGGTCTGTATAGTCCACCAGAGAAGACATTTTGTCGGCACCGATAACGATGATCTTCTTGTAGCGTCCGCTCTGAATCATGGTCGAAGCCACGTCGAGCGAGTAAAGGAATCCGCAGCAAGCCGCTTCAAGGTCAAACGCCATGGCATTCTTGAGACCAAGCTTGCCAAGAACGATAGACGCCGTTGAAGGGAACTTGTAGTCCGGTGTTGTGGTGGTCACGATCAATGCATCGATTGTATCGGGATCTACGCCAGTCTTTTGGATGAGTTGCTTGGCAGCCTTGCGCGCCATATAGGATGTGCCGAGACCTTCTTCGGTCAGGATGCGACGCTCCTTGATACCCACACGGGTCGTAATCCACTCATCACTGGTATCGACCATTCTCGAAAGTTCCTCGTTGGTGAGGACATACTCGGGAACATAACCGCCGATGCCGGTGATTATTGCATTGATCTTTCCCATTATTCTGCAGTCTCGTCCTTAACGATAGCAACCTTACCTCTGTAGTAGCCGCAAGTTGGGCATACAGTGTGGTAGATGTAATATGCGCCACAGTTAGGGCATACTGCCAATGTAGGAGCTACTGCCTTATCATGAGTTCTTCTTTTGAGTGTACGAGACTTTGATTGTCTTCTTTTAGGATGTGCCATTTTACTTTAATCTTTAATTATAGTTTTTAATTTTTCTAATTCACTCCAGCGTGGATCCACAGCTGTCTCTTCATCCGCATCACTACTTCGGGTAGCTGAATGCTCATGGAGCTTTTCTATCATCGCAGGGTTGCATTTTCCAGGTGCATGCACGTGCTTAATGGGTATGTTGAGGGCTATGAATTCATAGACGAACCAAGATGCGTCAAGAACTCCGTCGTTCTTTTCCACAGTGATGAGATCGTCGTCTTCAGAGTATTCTTCTCCAAATTTCACCACGAGTCTGTTGTCAGTCTCAATGGGCTGCTCCATGTCATCCAAGCAGATGTCACAGGGCACGTGTACTGTGCCTTCCGTATGGAAGTCAAGCTCAAAATAGTTCTCCGTGCGGTGCACGGTGACGGTCACGTCAACATGGCCACGCTTGATCTCGACTTCATCCAATGACCCGAAATAAGTGTCGCCTAAAGAGTAGCCGAGGGTCGTTATGCCCTCTTTCAACTCCTTCAAATCTATCTTAAGCAGCTCTAAACTACACATTTGGGTTGCAAAGTTACGAATATTTTCCGACATAGTGCAAATTATGCTCCTATTTTTTGGCTTTCTTAATGAATAATCGTGATAAACCGCCGGTTCTCACCGGCAAAAGGTCTATTTCTTCAATTCTATTCTGAAAGTTGTCCCCTTGCCGACCTCCGAATATTTCACGAAAATCTTGCCCTTGTGATATTCTTCCACGATGCGTTTGGCGAGGGAAAGTCCCAATCCCCACCCTCTCTTTTTGGTGGTAAAACCTGGCTTAAACACATTGCCCACATCTTTCTTTTTAATGCCTTTTCCTGTATCAGCCACTTCCACCACCGCCATTCCCGGGGTGTCGAAAACCGAGATGGTGATGGTACCATTCTTGCCACCCATGGCATCCACCGCATTCTTGCAGAGGTTCTCAATCACCCATTCAAAGAGTTGCGGACAGAGGTTGAGAATGATGTCCCCTTCCGGAATGTGTTTCTTCATCAGAATGGACTTGGAAGTACGGCGGTCCATATACTCGATGACGTGGTCGACAATATCGTTCAAACTGGCGGGAACCGGTTCTGGCAAAGAACCTATCTTGGAGAATCGGTCGGCAATCAGTTGCAGCCGCTTCACATCCTTGTCCATTTCGGGTATAAGGTCATCGTCCGGATAGGTTTCCTTCAGCATTTCCGTCCATGCCATCAGACTGGATATCGGGGTGCCCAACTGATGGGCTGTCTCCTTCGACAGTCCCACCCAAACCTTGTTCTGTTCTGCGCGTTTGAATGTCAGCAAGGCGAAAATGGCTATCGCCACAAATATCAGCATCACGCAAAGCTGCACATAGGGATAGTAGGCCAAGCGTTTGAGCATCAAGGAATCGTCATAACACACAAAAATATCCTCATGGGCAGACACACCTATTTTTATATACTGTCCTCTTCTGAGCCATTTCTCCCCCAACCTTCTGACGAATGTGTCATCCTTTTGGTCTGTATCCAAATTGCGGGAAGTCTGCACCTGTCCATGATTGTCCATGACAATGACAGGAATAGTGTGGTTTTCATTAATGACCTTCAACACCAAGGTCAGATCAGTGTTCTCGTCAGCGGCATTGAGAGAGCGCATGGCTTCTGCCCACACCTCCATCTTGTTGCGCTCTTCAGCCGACAAGTCTCTCACCAGATAATGGGACACAAGCAAAGAGCCAACGGCTATCAGAATAGCCGAAAGCATCAAAAATATCTTGACATGTCTGATTCTATCTGTCCACTGCATATAGAAAGAACGTGTTAACACGGGAAATATTGCCCGAGAAGCACAGAAACGAAAAAAGCCCCGAAGACTGTTGTCCTCGAGGCTCTCACTTGAAAGAAGGCGGCTACCTACTCTCCCGCATTGCATTGCAGTACCATCGGCGCAAGTGGGCTTAACTTCTCTGTTCGGAATGGGGAAGAGGTGGGACCCCACCGCAATAACCACCTGATAATAGCGGTTGACAT
>JBNMIE010000021.1:0-28564 GCA_050873125.1 Prevotella sp. | reverse complement strand
TCCTCTTATTTTTGCGCAAAGATAGTAAATTAAAGGAAACTATTATTGCAATTAAGAAGTTTTAACGGCAAAACAGTCCAATTTTCATCTCAGCGTAACACTGTGACATTCGTTTGATTTATTTTAGACGACCAAGAGTCTCCTTGATACGCTTCAGAGCCTCGCGAATATTGTCATCACTCGTGGCATAGCTCATGCGGAAGCAATCAGGATCTCCGAAGGCGTCACCGCCGACTGTAGCCACATGTCCCACCTCAAGCAGATACATAGCGAGGTCGGTAGAGTTGTTGATCACACGGTCTCCATCACGCTTGCCGAAGAAGCTGCTGCATTTCGGGAACAGGTAGAAGGCACCCTGTGGCACATTCACTTCAAGTCCGGGAATTTCTTTCGCCAACTTCACGATGAGGTTGCGGCGGCGCTCAAAGGCCAAACGCATGGTCTCCACGCATTCTTGTGAGGAGTTGTAAGCAGCCTCAGCTGCCTTTTGGCTTACAGAGCATGGACCAGAAGTGTACTGTCCTTGCAGTTTGTTGCATCCTTTCACGATCCATTCCGGTGCGGCGATGTATCCGATACGCCATCCTGTCATTGCATAAGCCTTAGACACGCCGTTGACAATGATTGAGCGCTCTTTCATGCCCTCGAATTGGGCGATGCTCTCATGATGACCCACATAATTAATATGCTCGTATATTTCATCTGCCAAGACGAACATGTCTTCATGACGCTTGATTACTTCGGCCAAGCCGGCAAGCTCGTCTTTGGAATAGACACTGCCTGTAGGATTGCTTGGAGAGCAAAGGATGAGCAGACGGGTCTTGGGAGTGATGGCTGCCTCCAATTGTTCAGGAGTCATCTTGAAGTCCTGCTCAAAACCGGCATTCACGATTACAGGAGTACCGCCAGCCAATTTCACCATCTGTGGATAGCTCACCCAATAAGGAGCCGGGATAATGACCTCGTCACCAGGGTTCACCAACGCCATAACTGTGTTGCACACACTCTGCTTGGCACCATTGGACACAAGCACTTCGTTTATGGTATAATCAAGACCATTCTCGCGTTTCAGCTTGTTCACGATAGCCTTGCGCAAGTCCGCATAGCCCGGAACTGGAGAATACCTTGAATAATTGTCATCAATGGCCTGTTTGGCTGCCTCTTTGATGTGGTCGGGGGTATTGAAGTCGGGTTCGCCGACACTCAGGTTAATCACGTCCACACCTTGAGCTTTCATCTCATTGCTTTTCTGCGACATCGCCAATGTTGCCGACGGTGCCAATCTATTCAATCTATTAGATAGCTGTACCATAATTAATATATCCTAAGATGGTTTATTGCTGCAAAATTAATCATTTTATTCTTTAAAACGAAACAAACGCATCTTTATTTCACCCTTGACGGTAAAATATAGTTATTTCTTGTCGTTGTCGGAAAGATGCAACGTGTGTCCCATCCTCTCTTTCTTCGTTTTGAGATAATCGTAGTCATATTTGTTGGGAGTTATCTCTATCGGCACATTCTCTACGATTTCGAGTCCGTAAGCCTCGAGTCCCACCCGTTTGACCGGATTGTTGGTCATCAGCCTCATCTTGTGCACACCTAAATGGCGGAGCATCTGCGCGCCACAACCATAGTCGCGCTCGTCGGGTTTGAATCCGAGATGCACATTGGCGTCGACGGTGTCATAACCTTGTTCCTGCAGTTTGTAGGCCTTGATCTTGTTCATCAGACCGATGCCCCTACCCTCTTGCTGCATATAAATGAGCACACCTTTGCCTTCTTTCTCTATCATTTGCATGGCCTTGTGTAGTTGTTCTCCGCAATCACAGCGCTTGCTGCCAAGAATGTCTCCCGTGGCACAAGAGGAATGAACGCGCACGAGCACACTCTCGTCCGGCGTCCAAGAGCCTTTGATGAGCGCCATGTGCTCCAGACCATTGCTGGTCTGGCGGAACGGTATCAGTTGGAAATCGCCATAAGCGGTAGGCAGATGCACTTGGTCGCCCACCTCTATCAAAGACTCTTTCTGCAAACGATAGGAGATCATGTCCTTGATGGAGATGATCTTCAGTCCCCATTTCTTCGCCATTTCCTTGAGTTGTGGAAGACGCGCCATGGTGCCGTCCTCATTCATAATCTCCATCAGGGCGGCGGCAGGATACAGTCCTGCCATCTTGCAGAGGTCGACAGCCGCCTCCGTATGGCCACTTCTGCGCAGCACACCATTGTCCTGGGCATACAGGGGATTGATGTGGCCAGGACGGCCGAAGGTCTGAGGAGTGGAAGCGGGATCGGCAAGAGCCTTGATGGTTGCGGCACGGTCGTGTGCCGAAACACCGGTTGTGCATCCCTCAAGCTTGTCCACCGTTATCGTAAACGGTGTGCCGAGCATGGACGTGTTGTCCTGCACCTGATGGGGCAGGTCGAGTTCGTCGCAACGGCTCAGCGTGATAGGAGCGCAAAGCACGCCACGAGCATTGACCAGCATGAAGTTCACTTTCTCCGGTGTGATCTTCTCCGCAGCGACAATCAGGTCGCCCTCGTTCTCACGGTCCTCATCGTCCACCACGATGACAAACTTTCCTTCCTTAAAGTCCTTTACGGCATCCTCAATGCCACTAAGTTTTATATCTTCCATATTACTAAAGTCTTATTTTTGATAATTATTCCTGAGTTTAACAATCATATCTATCTGTTGCGTCACACGTTCATTGTTTTCACATATCGTCCGCAGGTCTTTGTACAGTCGTAAGCGGAAGCGCACCATTCTGAAATAGAAGAACACACCCAGCGGCAGCACCACGGCGGAAACGACATTGAGCCATCTGCGCTCGAATGGGCGGGTGTGGGCCTTGACGGACAGGATAGGATACTTGTTGAGTTCCACCACCAACTGACGGTTACGGGTGTTGTGCAGGTCTTCTATCACTGACTCCATCTCCTCACTGATGCGTTCTATCTCATGGTCGGGCTTATATTTGAAGAACACGTTGACAGGATTGGGCAACGACTTCAAGCGGTGTTCCTTTTCGTAAAGTTTCACGTCGGCCGTCATCTGCTCCAATTTCCGCAAGTCCATATCGTAATCGGGATCATTGATGATCACCTCCTTGCCAAACAAATGACGCTTGAGACGCATGCCCAACAAGCGCATGAAGAACACGCGATAGAGGTCCATATTAAATACGGTTGAGTCGTTGTTGGCCTTGTAGGTGACGAACACAGCCACAGGTGTGAGCACACCGAGAGCCAGCGTCTTGCCGAACCAAATGTCCCAAGAGCCGAGTCGCGCCATGCGGTAACCCGAATTATCGAGAATATAGTAGACGATAAACACCAACACCGAGATGACGACAGGGAAGCCCAAGCCGCCCTTTCGGATGATGGCACCCAACGGAGCACCAATGAAAAAGAACAGCAGACAGGACAAGGCAAGGGTGAACTTGTTGAACATCTCGATGACATGTCCACGAATCAAGCGGTCACCATCAGATGTCAGCATGCTTTTGAAGTCCAAGTCGGTCACGGTCGACTGCACCTGGTTGAGGGCTATGTTAGTCGCCTGCTGCTTCTGGATGAGTGGCATGTGCGCGAAGACGGTGTCCACATTCTCGCTTTTCGCCCGGCCTATCGCCAAGGCCTTGATGGAGTCAGACTTGGGAAGATGGGGCACATTGTAGGTCGTATTCATCGCATAGTCGTAATAACTGCGACCGATACTGTCGTAGACGTGATTGAGGGAGTCGATGCCCAGACGTATTTGCGCCAGGCTCTTGCCACGGGCGTCGTTCGACATTCCTCCGGCATCTGCCATACTGAAATCGCCGTCAAAGTCCATGACTATCTTCTTGCTCACGAAGGTCTCCCGTCGATAAGGCACACTCGCCGTGTTGCCGAAGTCCTGTGAGCGCATATTCTCAAACCATTCTCCACTCCACAAGGTCATCACGAGGTGTTTTTTCTCGGCTGTGGACTGGAGCATAGCCGAATCCGCCAGAATGATGGCGGCATCCTCATAACTGTCCGTCATACGGTAAATCATCACGCCATAAAGCTTACCCGTGTTCAAATCTTTCCGTTGCACATAGATGTTGCTCTGTGGCACTCCGTCATAGAAGATGCCCTCCGGTATCTCCAGTTCGGGACTTTTCTGCTTCATGGAAATCATGAGCTTAGCCAACTCCAGATTGGCATGTGGCCCCACGACGTTCTGAAACCAGAACGAACCGAAACAGAGCAAGACTGTGATGATGATAAGCGAGCGGAACGACTGGACAAGCGAGATGCCGGCAGCCTTGATGGCCGTCAACTCAGAGCTTTCGCCCAGGTTTCCGTAAGTGATAAGGGAAGAAAGAAGGATAGCCAACGGCAATGCTTGTGGCACAAGCATCAGAGCCATATACCAGAAGAACTGTGCCAAGACATCCATCGACAAGCCCTTTCCGATAAGCATGTCGATGTATTTCCAAAGGAACTGCATCATCAGCACAAACTGACAGATGAAGAAGGTTCCTATAAAAAGCAAGCTGAACTGGCGTGCTATAAATATATCTAATTTCTTGAATCTAAGCATTATTAACCTTTAGATGTAGATGACATACACCTTTCCAACTTGCAAAAGTAACACAAAAAACTCAGAGAATGGTCGTTTTTTCAGTTTTTTATCAATTTTATAGTCCTGTGGAACGGTGCAGGCGCTCCAAGTCTTCCTCCCACAGATCCTCAATGCTCTCCACATCCTCTTCATGGGCAAAGTCAGTTATCGTCAACGTATAGTTGCCCGTGAGGTCACTTTTCATCATGCCCAACTCGACATAAGTGTCGGGATCGTCATCGCTGTCCCACTTGAAACGGAAGCTTTCGTTTTTCACCTTATTTATAATATAGGCGGTGTGGATATCGTGATGCGTCCATGTTTCTCCCCAACGGAAGACAAATGCGCCATTCTTTTCAGTCACTTCGTCCGCCATCCACCGTTCCAGACCGGATGCCGTACTGATCAATGACCATATCAAATTCCTCGAACTCGAGTTGAGCACGCGCTCTATATAGACCTTTTGTTTTGCCATTATACTTGCGTTAAATGCTTGGTTAATCGATTTGTCGGCACAAAAATACTACTTTTTCCGCATATTATCGAATTTTTTCCTCTAAATATTTTGGAGTGTAAAAGAATTGTATTACCTTTGCACCCGCAAATCAGCAATAACGATGATGGCGGGATAGCTCAGCTGGTTAGAGCGCATGATTCATAATCATGAGGTCCCCAGTTCAATCCTGGGTCCCGCTACAGAGAAAGCAGTAAGATTTTCTTACTGCTTTTTTCTTTTTGTCTCCACCCCACAATTTGCCAACTGCAATTAGCAAATAGTCAACTTTCTCGTCCCCATCCTATCTTTCTATCAGATTTTAATGTCATTGAAACACTAAAAATCCAATATTTTTTTGTTCCGTAAAAATAAATGATTACTTTTGCGGTAGCAACAAAAAGAAATGTAGTTATAACTTAAAATAAAATCAATCATGGTAAATTACAAAGATCTCGGCTTGGTAAACACCCGGGAGATGTTTAAAAGAGCCATCAACGGCGGTTATGCAATCCCTGCATTCAACTTCAACAACATGGAGCAACTTCAGGCTATCATCAAGGCTTCTTCCGACTTGAAGTCACCTGTTATCCTCCAAGTATCCAAAGGTGCGCGTAATTATGCCAACCAGACCTTGCTCCGCTATATGGCAGAGGGCGCTGTGGCATATGCCAAGGAATTGGGTTGCAACCACCCGGAAATCGTTCTTCACCTCGACCACGGTGACAGCTTCGAGCTTTGCAAGAGCTGTGTGGACATGGGCTTCTCTTCTGTCATGATCGACGGTTCCGCTCTTCCATACGACGAAAACGTGGCCCTCACCAAGAAGGTGGTAGAATACGCTCATCAGTTCGACGTGACTGTCGAGGGCGAATTGGGTGTTCTCGCTGGCGTTGAGGATGAGGTTTCTTCTGAAGTTTGCCACTATACAAAGCCTGAAGAGGTGATCGACTTCACAACAAAGACTGGTGTGGATTCTCTCGCCATCTCTATCGGTACTTCTCACGGCGCCTACAAGTTCAAGCCAGAGCAGTGCACACGCGACCCGAAGACAGGCCGTCTTGTTCCTCCTCCATTGGCATTCGACGTGCTCGACGAGATTATGAAGAAGCTTCCTGGCTTCCCTATCGTTCTCCACGGCTCTTCTTCTGTTCCACAGGAATATGTTGACATGATCAACCAGTATGGTGGCAAGTTGCCAGATGCTGTTGGTATTCCAGAGGAACAGCTTCGCAAGGCTGCCAAGAGCGCTGTCTGCAAGATCAACATCGACTCTGACTCTCGTCTCGCCTTCACAGCTGCTGTCCGCAAGGTATTGGCTGAGAAGCCCGCTGAGTTCGACCCACGTAAGTACTGTGGCCCAGCTCGCGATTTGATGGAGCAAATGTACAAGCACAAGATTATCGACGTGCTTGGCTCTGACAACAAGTTGGCTAACTGCGACTAATATTGTTAAGTCATATAATTAAATTGGAAAGAGGCGGAGACTCGTTACTGGGTCTTCGCCTTTTGTTTTTCCGCAGCCCGTCCTTTTCATCGTCTTTGAAACGATTTCCATCAAGTGTTTTTTCTTACGCACATGAGTGATTTTTCGAAAAACATCATACATACCTACACAAATCTTTCAAAACCCCAGTGTTTATGCGGAATTTCACCATGTAGGTTGTCCGAAAAATCATACATGAATCATACATAAACCTACATAAAAGCTACCATTTCACCATTATATTCCCTTATTTTCACTTCAAACGAGGAAATGTCGTCAAGTTAGTTTTGCCATCTGAAGGCATGCTTGACATGCTCTAATCGCTTCGCCAACAAGACAGAAAACTATTTGCACAAATATTGTCTATTAAAGCAGTACCAAATTAAAGAAGGTGTCTACTATTATAGTTGCAAAAAACAGATAGTGTCTACCTTTCCAGTTTATGGAGTTTTAAAATGTCTACTCTAATCAGGAAAAGTCATTAATAGGCTGTTAACGGATGGTACAAGGCGGTGGGCAATGGATGCCCACGCGGTGTTCATCGGTTGCCCAAGCGTGTGGGCAATGGATGCCCAGGCTTCCGGACCCAATTTGGGCAACCGAAAAGAGAGACTTTCGCTCCATGTTTCTTTGTTTTTGGAATGCTTTTCATATATGCTCAGCTTACGCTCCGTGTAGGATTTATGTAGGATTCATGTATGATTTTTAGGGCAACCTACATGGCGAAACTCCGCATAAACACAGGGCTTACTGGCAATTTATGTAGGAATGTATGATTTTTGTTGAAAACTTTCGCGCGTGCGCGCGTAAGAGCAGTTCAAACTTCCACTATTACCACCCCTTCTGTTCTATAGAAGCGATGGGCTGCAGTCCAACTGGATGCAGCCCATCGTTATTTTATTTACAAGAATACTACTTCTTGTAGAGGAAGAATGAACCGCTGTAAGCGGGATCGCTTGCCGTCGAACCATATTCAGGAAACTCGTGATTGGCACGTCTGCCCTTCTCCGGACGGGCTGCCACGCCGATGAGCAGACGAAGTGTCTTGCCGTCGGTCTCCACATAGCCATCATGCGCGATGTGGTAGCCGCCCGTTTCCACCCATGCCGTGCGCTTGGTACCAAGACTTCCTGCAATTCCGGGATTAGCATTGTCCTTCATGGTCCAGATGCCATCCACAGCGGCACGCAATTTGTTGGAGTAGCAGTTCATCGGTCCAAGTCCTCGCCAACAGAGGTCTTTCATGTCGTTGGGCATGTCCAGCGTCACACCGATGACGGGCACACGAGGAACGGATAGTGTGGGTTTCACGGTGTAATCCACTTTGATTCCATTGTCCTTTTCCGTCAGTTTAAAGGTGAAGGTCACGCTGTTGCTGTCGTTATACACATAGCGATAGGTGTCCGCACCAATCTGCTCCACTTTATATTGGTTCCAATTTTTCGGGGCGTTGCGTACCAACTTCTTGCCAATCACGCTTTCCTCACTATTGTCCGGCTTGCGCCACACACAGGGTTTCATCGTTTTGAGCAACGTCCGAAGAGCTTCAGCTGCAGGTTTTGCCTTGGGCGTTTGAACTGTTCCACCCATCACAGTGACATAGCGCTTGCCCAATTCGATGTCGTCCTTGTCGGTGAAGGTGAGGTGGACATAGCTCATCGCCTTGTTGGCAGGCAAAGAAAGTGTGGCGGTTTGGTGAGGCTGACAGGCAGGAGCCTGCATGATGCCCTTTTTCAAGAGTTTCCCATTGTCGTCATAACTCTGCCAAGCCACACGTACCGTTTGCATATCGGTGAAGTCATAGGCATTGTACAAAGGGATGTTGAGCATGGGAAGCTGAAGCGCCAGCGTGTCTTTTACTGGATAGACGGGATTGTACACTTCCCGCGCTTCCTCCCAGTCGCGCCCCTGACGACGATAACTGTCCACTATGCCGTCCCATCCGGCATCGGACAAGCGCAGATAGGCATCACCCTTGCGCATGATATTGTCCTTGCCCGCCTCCAAGGGAGTGGGCATTTTCAAGCCTTGGTCCTGCCACATCCAGATGGCAGCACCCACACCTTGCGGATTCTTGGTCATGGCATGATAGCGTTTGTCGAGTCCGCCCATGCCCATCTCGCCAAAAGCGTGGGTATATTCTGTGGAAATGACGGGGCGGTTGGCTTGCCGTGTGAGAGAGTCGCACTCGCAAGGATGCCAATAGTGAACGGACAGAATGTCGATGTCGTCCATCGGCAAGAAGTTTTCATAGCGCCATGGTATCAGTCGTGGACGGGTCGGGTCAAAAGCCTTGCAGGCTCGTGCGGCAGCTTGGTGCAGGGGCGAGAAGGCATCCTCATTGCCCACCGTCCAAGCGATAATAGAAGGACGGTTCAGGTCGCGCGTCACGGTTTCATAGGTGCGTTGCAGCACTTGTGCACTGTTGATGGCATCGAGCATCTTCTCGTTGCCACCTCCAAGGGGTATCTCTTCAGTGCAATAAAAACCTATGGAGTCGCAGAGTTCGATAAATTCTTTGGCATGGGGATAGTGGCAGAGACGCAGATAGTTGATATTGGTGCGTTTCATCTGCTGCAGGTCTTTGATCCACATCTCCTTGGTTTGGGCACGCCCCACCGTGGGGTATTCGTTGTGATAGTTCACGCCATGAAACTTCACGGGTTTTCCGTTGATTCTAAGCACGGCTCCTGTCGTGGTGATTTCACGCAGTCCGATGCGGTCGCTCCATTGGTTATGGGGTGTGGAAGCCCACTCTTGGCTGAAGGCTCCGAGTGTCTCACGCCCTTGTTGGTCGTTAGCCAGCGCATCGACAACCACTCCTTGTGGCACAGGTTTTGTGCCTCTCAGTTGTGCGCCCTTCGGCAGATACAAAGCTACAGACAGACGGTAGAGGTTCGGTGTCTCGGCATTCCACAGCTCAGGATGGTCTACCTCAAGTTCCATGTCGGTCTGTCTGCCGGTTGCGACATGGGCGGGAATGGTCATCTCCTTGTACGCCACCACCTTGCCATTATGGTCTGCCAGTGTGGCACGAAGTTGGTAGGGCACGCCAGGCGACGGATAATTGCCCGGCAGCAATTGTTTTTGCCGGTCGTTGACAAACACGCGGGCTGTCACACGCGCCTTAGTATAGTTGTCGGAGAAAGCCTCAGCCACCTGCACATGGTCTATCCACAGCAGGTCCGACATGGTTTCGATATACACTGGACGATAGATTCCACCAAGTGTCCAATCGTCATAGGTGTCAAACTTGTAGTAGTCATGCACTTGGCGCACACGCACCGCAAGACGATTGGGGCTTCCGTCTTTGTTGATATAGTTGGACACGTTGAGCACAAACGAGGTGTAGCCACTGTCGTGACGGCCCACATGCTTTCCATTCATCCACACTTCTGCTGATGCCCACACGCCACCAAAGTGGAGCAAAATGCGGCCGTCGGTGAGTTTGGGCAGTGTGAAGTCCTTGATGTAGAGTCCTTCGCTCGCCTTGTCGCCCACGAATCCGCGGTAGACAGATTCCTCATGGCCCTGCAGTGCCCAGTTGGAGGGCACAGGCTGGCTGTCGAAATCTGTGTCGTTATACGAGGGGGAATAAAAGCCTTGCTGCACATACCTATCGGCTGTTTCCGCATCCTTGCAGAACTTGAACCGCCAGGTGCCATCAAGGCAGAACGTCTGCTGTGCCTGGCAGACTGTGCACAGACAGAACAGGAAAAGCGACATCAGTGTTGTCATTCGTTGGGTTTTCTTCATCATATCAGGGTTTGGTTTTAAGTAATTGGTTTCTGCTACAAAAGTACATGGTTTTCTCTAAAAACAAATAAGCATCTTTACAAATATTTTCTGTAGCATCTATTTTTGCGAAAATTCTCCTATTTCTGTCGTTTCAAACGGCGGATAGTTCAAATTTTATGTTTACCTTTGCCTTGCGTACAAGTCAGACTCGTTGTCTTCACTCCCCATGAGGACAAGACAGATTTCCGACGTACTAAGACCAAACTAAACCAATATAAATTTAAAACTGAGGATTTATGAAGATGAGAATGATGGCGACAGCCTTCTGTTGCGTGGTGATGGCCGTCACCCACGCACAGACTGAAACCATGCGACAAGTGGTTGACCGAGGACTTGAAGTCGCCACTTCACAAGCCTTGTTGCTTGCCGAGAATGGAGAAATCCGTCCTAAATTGTTGCCCCAAAACTTTGACGGCAAGCAGTTGCACTACTGTTCTCCTGCCGCCTGGGTCTCTGGATTCTTCCCCGGCGTGCTTTGGTATCTTTATGAAAACGCGAACAAGCAGCACAGTTCACAAGAATCCGCATTGCTCGCCTACGCCAAGGACTACACCCACCGCGTAGACACAGCACAATGGATTACCAGCAACCACGATGTGGGGTTCATGGTCAACTGCTCTTTCGGCAATGGTCTCCGGCTCACGGGCGACCCTTACTATAAGCAGGCGATGATACAAGCAGCCAAGAGTCTGTCCACCCGCTTCAACAAACGCATCGGATGCATCAAGTCGTGGGAGACGAGGAAGGGGAAATGGCAGTATCCTGTCATCATCGACAACATGCTCAATCTTGAACTTCTCACCGAAGCGTCCAAACTTTCCGGCAACCCCACCTATGAGAACATTGCGGTGTCTCATGCCACGGTGACGATGAAAAACCATTTCCGCCCCGACTTCAGCTGCTATCATGTGGTCTCCTACGACACCATCTCGGGCAAGCCCCACGCCAAGAACACCCACCAAGGTTATGCCGACGAGTCAGCATGGGCACGTGGACAGGCATGGGCGCTCTATGGCTACACCATGATGTATCGGGAGACCGGAAACAGAAAGTTTCTGCGGCAAGCGGTCAACGTGGGGAAATATATTGCCAAGCGATTGCCCGAAGACTTCGTCCCTTATTGGGATTTCGATGATCCCCGACTCACGGGAAAGCACATGGAGAATGAACGGGCACAATTCTATCTGCAGCACACACCCGTCCCAAAAGACGCCTCTGCGGCAGCCGTCTGCGCCTCCGCCTACTTGGAATTGAGCCAATATGTCGGCCACAACGAAAGCAAAGCCTTCCGCACGCTCGCCGAAAACATGCTGCGGTCGCTCTCCTCGCCCACCTATTTAGCCAAGCCCGGCGAACAAGGAGGGTTCATTCTGAAGCACAGCACCGGCAATCTCGGCAAAAACTCCGAAGTGGATGTGCCGTTGAGCTATGCCGACTATTACTATGTGGAAGCACTCACAAGATGGGAAAAACTCTTTGGCAATCAATAAAATCATCTATACCTATGAGAAAGATTATCACTATTCTTATCATCTCACTCGCCATAACCGCCGCAAAGGCAGGAAACACGACGGGTAGCGAGGACCGGGCCTACTGGGTCAAGCAACTCACCACCATCTCAGCCCCGGTCATTGACAACCTGGCAGCAGGGACGCTCCGCAAAAACATGAGCTTTGAAGGTGGCGATCCTGGTCGCACAGCTGTGGCTTATCTCGAGGCTGGCGGCAGAACCGTTCTTGGTTTGTCGGCATGGCTCGAGCTGGGCGAAGACACGACGCCGGAAGGTAAACTCCGTGGCACGTGGATCAAGAAAACGCGCAAGGCCATCGCCAACCTCGTGGACCCAAAGTCGCCAGACTACACGCCCTTCGACTACCGGTATGCCACAGGGGAAGACGGCAAGCAGATGGAATACAACCAACCGCTCGTAGATGCTGCCTTTCTGGCTCAAGGACTGATTCGCGCACCCAAAGTGTTGTGGGACGGACTGGATGCGAAAACGCGCAACAACCTGACGACGGAGTTCAAGCGTGCCCACGGCATTCGTCCCAACAACTCCAACTGGCTGCTTTTTGCCTCCATCATCGAGGCTTTCCTGCTCGACAAAACGGGACAATGCGACACGGCAAGACTGAACTACGGCGTCAGCAAATTCATGGACCAAGGATGGTATAAGGGTGACGGATGCTACGGAGATGGTGACGACTACCGTCAAGACTACTACAACTCGTTTGTCATCAACACCATGCTGACCGACATCCTCGACATTATGGTGAGACACCAACTCATCGACCAACAATATGTCGACCAACAGCTGAAGCGCCAACAACGCTATGCCATGATACAAGAGAGGCAAATCATGCCCGACGGCACCTTCCCCGTCTGCGGCCGCTCCATGTGCTACCGCATGGGATGCTTCAACCAACTGAACCAGACAGCCTTGCAGCACCGTCTGCCCAAGCAGTTGAAACCTGCCCAGGTACGCTGCGCCCTAACCGCCATGATCAAGAAAATCATGACCAACAACAACTTTGATTCGCATGGATGGCTCTACCTCGGCTTTTCCGGCCACCAGCCCGACTTGGCGGAGAAATATCTCAACACGGGATCCATGTATATGTGTACAGCAGGATTCGGAGCCTTGGGATTGCCCGCCGATGATGCATTCTGGACAGACGCGCCACAGCCCTGGACCTCCGTTCTGGCTTACAACGGCACCAACATCAGTGCAGACCATGCACTTAGAGATTCTAAATGGACAAAGAAATGAAACACATCATCAGACTTTTACTTTTCGTTTGCGTGTCAATCCTTGGCACACAGAGTGTTCTCGCACAATGTTTCGGCAAGGTCTATCACCAACGGCTCGACGACCTGACATGGGAGAACGAGTATTGCGCCTACCGCGCCTATGGCCCTGCCTTGCAGCGTCACGGCGAGCGGGCATACGGTTATGACATTTGGGTGAAGAACACCCACGATACCATTGTCGACTTGCGCTATCGGCTCCATTTCCCGCCCAAGGGTTCCGGCATCAAACGGAAATCGTTTCACGAGGATTGGGGAAACGGCATGGACAAGTATGACGTGGGACCATCCTTGGGTTGCTGTACGGCTGCCTTGCTCGACAAGCACGACAGCATCGTGTTTCCATGGTGTTGGCAGCAGTGCGAGATATTGGATGCAGGGCCGGAACAATTCAAAGTACACCTCACCTACAAACCTACTCTGCTGCCTTCAGGGAAGTCCTACACTGAGCATCGCATCATCTCCTGCCAGCGTGGACAGCGGTTCAACCGCTGCGAAGTGTGGTATGAGGGATTGGACGAGCCTCGTAAGATTGCGGTAGGTATCGTGGTGCACCCGGCCAACACGGACACGCTGAAGATGGACAAGAAGCATCACTACATCGCTTACGTTGACTTGCAAAACCAGCAACAAGTGGCCAAGGACGGCAGCGACGGCGTGATTTACATCGGTGCCTATTGTCCTCAGGCAACAGAGTACCGCCAATCACAGGGCCATCTGCTCGCCGTGAGCACGCTGAAGCCCGGCAAGCATTATGTCTACTGGTTTGGCGCCACCTGGAGCAAACTCGACGTTCATTCTTTCCCCGCCTGGTGCGAAATCATGAAACGCATCGGAAAAGGGCACAAATAAAAGCGAAGGACTAAACAGAAGCAGGAATGCCGGTTTCTGTTTAGCCCTTCGCCTATTTCTTTTTCATCGCATATATTTTCCGACGAAAGCCCTCACTCGCCGGGTATACTCTTCTGGGTAGTCTTTGAACGACTCGGCATGTTCCGTTCCGGAAGTTATCCACAATTCCTTCTCCACTTTTCCTTGCTGGTCGACAGGTCGTGTCTTGGCGTCATACAGGGGCTTTAGCATGGAGAAAGGCACATAGGTGTCTTTGTCGCCATGGATAAAGAGCATCGGCTGCTGGCTCTTCGCCACTTGGCGCAAGGGCGACGCCTCTTTGAAGTTCCATCCATATTTCAGTTGACAAAGGCCGTCTGCCGTATAGAGAAGCGGGAAAGGTGGCAAGCCGAACTGGTCTTTGAGCTGATGACGGAACTCGTCCCAAACACTGGTATAACCACAGTCCTCGACAAAGCAACGCACATAGGCGGGCTGACGCTCGCCCGACACACACATGGTAGTGGCGGCTCCCATCGACACGCCATGCACAACCATTCTTGAAGCACCACTTGGAGAGCGGAACATACGCTCTGCCACTTTCATCCAATGCATCACATCCAACCGATCTTTCCATCCCATCTGAATATCGTCGCCGTCGCTCTGACCATGCCCATGCAAGTCTGGCAGAAGTATGTTATACCCCATACGGCTATAGACACTGCCGATGGGAAGCATGCACACCGCCATGCGATGATAGCCGTGCACCAAGACAGCGGTGCGTCCAGCGGCACGGGGATCTCGCACGAAAATGGCATGTTGCCGTTCACCACGAGGTGTTACGATGAACGTATCGCGCAGTGCATGGCAACGTTGCAGGCTGTCCAACCATGAACACAGATAGGGATATTGTTCGCGCGCCTCATCCATTTGAGGTTTCACTTCTCTATTTTTCTGTGGATTCACAAGAGCATAGTTCACCATATAGAAACTGCCGCCAACGACCACAGCCACAATCACTAAGAGAATACCCACAAGGGAATAAATTGTTTTCTGTTTCATTCGTTCAATATCTGTTTTAGAAGGAAGGTAGCATTCTGGTTGCGTGCCACGCCTCGGGTGATTTTATAGGAGTAGTTGACATGGTTAGACAACTCTATTTCAAAACAGTAGTTATGAAAGCGGGAGTTCTCCCCGGTTTCCATCTTTGAGAGTTCCAAGTCGTGTGTGGCAATGATGCCACAGACCGGAAGCCGGGAGATGTATTCGAGGAAGAGTCGCGAACCATTGAGCTTGTCAAGGGAGTTGGTGCCTTTCAGTATCTCGTCGAGGATAATCAGTGTGCGGGGCTGTGTCTTGCAATAGGCTATCAGCTGCTTCAGCCGTAGCAACTCGGCATTGAAATAACTGATGCCATGGGCAAGATCGTCGGTGGTGCGCATGCTGCTGAAGAGGCTGAACACACTCACCCGCAAATGCTCCGCAAAGACCGGCATTCCGTTGCGTGCCAAGATGTAGTTGATGCCCACTGAGCGCAGGAAGGTGCTCTTACCTGCCATGTTGGCTCCCGTGACGATATAGTAGTTGTTGTCCTTGATTGTAAAATCATTGCGCACTGCCTTGGCACCAAGGAAAGGATGATAAAGTCCCTTGGCCTCATAGACCACTTGCGGCACATCGACAATCTCCGCCGTGGTTGAAGAAGGTTCGTTGAAGCGGAAGGTCGCCATAGACACGATGGCATCGAGCCGGTCGACAGCCGTCAGCCACTGCTCCATCTGCCCTGCATTGTCGCGCTGCCAATGCAAAAAGCGGTGAATGAGGAACACGGTCATGAACGTGAGGCTATAGAGTATCTGTCCCATGAAACTGTTGCAGCGGTCCAAACTGGACAGTATCTTGCTGAATTCCGTGAAGCAAGCCTCAGCCTCAACCGCGCTTCCGACAAGCGATCGCAGTTCTTCCGAAGGCAAATCTTCGTCACGGAGCGAGGCGATGACCGAAACAATGCGGGCATAGGCAGCCATTTGACTGGCGGTTTTATCCACCGAGCGAGTGATTTTCGTGAGTGTACCACGGCAGAACAAGCAGACGAAGAGCAATTGGGCGGTGGCCCAAAGCACAGGAACACTGGCGGGCAACGAGGTGAAAGCCGACACAACGGAAAGTCCTACCAACAAGCCCAGTGAGCCACAAGCCACATAAGGCATTGCCTTGGATGCGACAAAGCCCGTGAGTTTCAACTGTTTCAATTCGGCAAGCGCCTGAGAGACTCTCTGCGAATCAATCTTCCGATTTTCGCCACAAGACAAATAGTGTTCGCGCCACGTCTTTTTCTCCGCCAAAGCGTCAATCGCCAGACGACGGTTTTCGATGTCTTTCCCTATCAAACGAAGTGAAGAAAGGCATGAAGCCAAATAGTCGCTACCACCCGATGTGAGCGTCCGGTCGATACGATTGAAAAGGGATTGCGGACCGAAAATGTCGAGATCGAAAGCGAAGGGCTGTTGTGGATCGCTATAGCGAGAGCCTTCGTCAAAGCAACGGAAATCGCCTGACAGATAGTTCAACTCGTGTTCATAGACATTGCGCCGGGCAGTCAACGTGTCTATCCGGTCACTGTTTGCCTCATCCCTACGACGAATAAACACATAAAGCGCCAAGGCCAAGACTGCTGCCCACAGCATCCAAGCGGAACCCGCATGGGTGGTAAACAGCGCTACAAAACCCACGGCAACAAGAAAAGAGAGTATCTCACCCGCCACAAAATAGCGGTTGCGCTGACGAAGTTGCAGTATCTCTTCAGAAAGAAGACGAGACTGCTCACGATAATAAGTATGGAGTTGTGTCATTATAAAAGCCTTATCTTTGTATTCGAAACAAGGGGCTGTACAAACGAGCGCATTGAAAGTCGTCTTTCAAATGGTCGTATGTCGCCTATTTCCTACAAAGATAAGGCTTTTGAATGGTTCGGGTATTACCCGTTAACTTCTTTTACAAAGATTTTTTATCTGCTGCAAACGAATGGGTTGTTATTCTTTCTTCCAGAGTTTGCTCATGTCTTCCAAAGTTTTGCCCTTGGTCTCGGGCACGAGTTTCCACACGAAGACGGCGGCAATCACACAGATGACGCCATAGAGAGCGTAGGTGAACCAGTGACCGAAGTTGGCGTCAGAACCGAGCTTCATGTTGAACATCGGCACGAAGGTGGAACTTACAATCCAATTGAAAATCCACTGGAATGCCACGGCGATGGCTACTGCCGCGCCACGGATGGTGTTCGGGAAGATCTCGGCGATGAGCACCCAGCAGATTGGGCCCCAACTGAACATGAAGCTGGCGCTGTAGACCATGATGCTAAGCATCGTGACAAAACTCAGCGATTCGTTGCCGAAGGTCAGTGCCACACCGAATGCGCCAACAGCCATGCCGATGGAACCCCAAATGAGCAACGGCTTGCGGCCCAGCTTCTCTACGGTAAAGACTGCGACAAGGGTGAACGAAATGTTGACCACACCCATGATGACGGTCTGCACCATCGGCTTGTCCATACCCATATCGGCAAAGATACGGGGAGCATAGTAGAGCACGGCATTGATGCCGACAGCCTGCTGGAACACACTGAGCATGATGCCCACGAAGATGACCAACCAGCCATAGGTGAACAAACGCTCGGTCTTTGTGGTGATGGTGTTCTTGATTTCCTCCAGAATCTCGTGAGCCATACTTTCGCCATTGATGCGGCTGAGCACACGGTGAGCCTTCTCATGCTGGTTGATCATCACGAGATAGCGAGGTGTCTCCGGCACGAAGCAAATCAAGAGGGCGAAGAGTCCGGCTGGCACAGCCTCACTACCGAACATATAGCGCCATCCTGTGGAGATGGTCCAAGGGTCGCTGCCCGGAGCCACAGAGTTGAGTCCCTCGCCTATCTGCTGGATTACAGGGTTGGTATGCTCTCCGAGGATGAAGAAGTTGACCATATATACGACCAACTGACCGAAGATAATGGCAAACTGGTTCCATGACACGAGGGTGCCTCGGATGTTTGACGGAGCCACTTCGGCAATGTACATCGGGCAGATGGCGGAAGCCAAGCCCACACCAATACCGCCAATCACACGGTATACATTAAACATAATGAGCAGGTTCCAGGTGGGTTCTCCATATTTGAAGAACAAGAATTCAGGATCCATAGAACCCAATGCCGAGATGAAGAACATCACACCGGCGAAAATCAGCGAGCGCTTGCGTCCCCAATTGGAGGCGAGATAGCCGGAAAGGGCGCTACCGATAACGCAACCAATCAGCGCACTGGCACAGGTGAAACCATGAATACTGTCGGAGTAGGTGAAATCCTTTGCTCCAAGGAAAAACGCTTGCAGTCCCTTCTCGGCTCCCGAGATGACTGCCGTATCGTAACCGAAGAGCAAACCGCCCAACACGGCTACGAGTACGATAGAAATCAGGTAGGCTACGCTACCTCCATTGTTCTGTTTCATTGATTGATATATTAGATTTTAGTTGTTCTTGGGTTTGTTTATTTAAAATACGCTCACGCAGGGATGTTCCCTACCTGTCCGTCTATATTTTTATCGTTCGCGTGGCAGGATCGTAATGGATACCAGCACGGTCGAGGAAGCGAGACAAGGCTCCTTGGTCGGACAATTCCTGTGGCGTGCCTACGCTCAACCCATGGTCGAGCATCAGCCAAATGCGGTCTGCCACCTGCAGTGCCATCTCCACATCGTGGGTGGAAAGGAAGACTATCTTCCCGGTCTCGTGTGCCACGCGCCGCAACAGGCGCATGAGTTCCACCTTGCCGGGAAAGTCGAGAAACGCAGTAGGCTCATCGAGAAAGATGACTGGCGTCTGCTGTGCCAAGGCTTTGGCTATCATCATCCGCTGACTCTCGCCGTCGCTCAGTTGACCTACCATGCGTCCACGCAGATCTTGCAGCCCCATCATGTTTATCGCCCGGTCGACCACTTGGCGGTCTTCCGCCTGCAAGGTGCCCCAAAATCCAGTATAAGGCATACGACCCATGCCAACGATTTCCTCCACTGTGAGATGCTGCGCCTCGGGCTTTGCCGTCAGCACCACCCCCACTTGACGCGCCAACTGATGTGGCGTGTAGGAAGACAAGTCGTTTCCGTCAAGGAGCACTTGTCCGGAAAGAGGCGGCTGAAAGGCGGAGAGGGTCTTCAGCAGGGTGGACTTGCCCACGCCGTTAGGACCGAGCAGGCAGGTGAGCTCGCCTCCATGGATAGTGCCATTGAGCCTTTCCATAACAGTCACTTGGTGGTGACGCTCACGATAGCCTATGGACAATTGACGGATGGAGATTTCCCGATTCATGGCATCGTGTTTTCCGCCACTCCCACGCTGGCGTTGATTCGGCGAGCCAACATATACAGATAGTCGCTCATGCGGTTGAGAAACTGCAGGAAGGCTGCGCTGCCGAAATGGGGTGATGTGGCGGCAACAAGCCGGCGCTCTGCCCGGCGACAGACGACACGGGCCACATGGGTCTGCGCTGCCCGGAGTGTCCCTCCAGGAAGGAGGAAGATGTGCTGGGCAGGGAGTTGTGCAGTGATTTGGTCGATGCGCCGTTCCAACGTTTCCACATAGGTGGAGAGGCGTTGCTCGACTGCATGTTTGCGCTCGTCGTCAGGGCGAGCCAACACGGCTGTACCATCAATGACAAGGCGCTGCAACTGCAAGAGCGTGTCGCTGTCCTCGTCGTCGGCATCCATCGCCCGTACCACCCCCAACTGCGCATTCAGCTCGTCGAGGGTTCCATAGGTGTCTATCCGGATGTCGTCTTTGCCGACCCTGCCTCCATAGGAAAGACTGGTGGTGCCGGCATCTCCTGTCTTCGTGTAGATTTTCATGTTTTGTTCGTGTTTGTGTCTATTGGGACGGGTGGCGGAGGTGGCGTCTTCCTTCCGGAGGCAGTCTTCGCCGCTTTCTTCGTCTCTTTGTCGCGAAGATAGAACAAGCGCAACAGATTGGCACCGCCAAACACAGCCCAGACGGCTTGTGTGCTGCTGTCGCCTATCACCGTGGAGATGATGACGATGGTGGCGGACAGCAGGACGTCGAGCAACAGCAGCGTTGTCTTCATCTTGATGCCCCGGCTTTGAAACGACGCACTCCAATAGGTCCACCCCATGAAATAGCCTGAGATGACCATCAGCACGCACATGGCGGAATCCAAACTAAATATTCCTGTTTCGCTTTCCATCTTCTTGTCTTTCCATTGATATGGTAAAAGTCGCAGACAAAGTTACGACATTTATCCTACAAAGACAAGAAAATTCAATGCTTTTGTCTATATTTTAAACCTTATATCATACAAGAGGTGCGCTGCGAAAGTGTTTTTCACAAAAGGAAGGAGGGACTCCGCTTCGTGCTAATGGCACACTAAGGGGTCGTTAATGGCAGAGTAACGTTTCCTTAATGGCACACTAAAATCATTCCGTTCCGCAATCTATGGATTGGTGAAACGAGGCACGACTTGAAGAAATCTGTGGCTTCGGGAATGTGTCAGAAACGTATAGATACAAAAAATGGACTACCGCTGTAGTCCACAACCTTTGTTAACCTTAAATCTAATACTATGAAAAACACGATGCAAAGGTATTGTGTTTTTGCCGTAAATGCAAGTTTTGTTACACTAAATACCAGTTTGCATAATCTTTTTTTGATTTATATCAATAGCCGTAACCCGTTGGAGGTCAAAACAATGACACTTTGCCAATCAGCGCTTCGCTTTGGCTGGCTTGCTTTTCACACGAGTCGACTTTGCCTCGGGAACGGTCATCTCCAAATCAAGCTCTGGCAAATCGACCGACTCTGGCTCGGCACGATATGGAACTTTGGCTGGATTCTTGAAGAGTTCCACCTCCACCATCGCCACACCCTGAGCGAGAATGCCCAAAGCCTTGGCGGCAGAATAGGAAAGATCGATGATTCTGCCTTTGGCGAAGGGACCACGGTCGGCGACACGCACAACGACATGTTTGCCGTTGGAGGGGTTGGTCACTTTCAAAAGCGAGCCGAAAGGATACTTGCGGTGGGCACACACCAAACTGTCACTGTGGTAGCGCGTACCGTCGCTCATCCGCACGCCATTGGCCTTGCGGGAGTAATAAGTAGCCTTGCCCCGCTGCTGTGCCAGCACCGGAACAAGGCTTAAACTCATTAAAATACTAAATATGAAATGTCTTATGTTCACTATACCTTATTGTTTGTGTTGGGTTTGACAATTGTCAGACGATGCCTTGCGCCATCATGGCGTTGGCCACCTTCATGAAACCGGCGATGTTGGCGCCCTTCACATAGTCGATGTAGCCGTCTGGTTCTGTTCCGTATTTCACGCATTGCTCATGGATGGAGTGCATGATATAATGGAGTTTCTCGTCCACTTCCTCCGCACTCCAACTCAAGCGGATAGAGTTTTGGGTCATCTCAAGACCGGAAGTAGCCACGCCACCTGCGTTAACGGCCTTGCCTGGGGCAAAGAGCGTCTTCGATTTCACGAACTTGTCGACAGCCTCAGCCGTACATCCCATGTTTGAAACTTCCGCCACGCAGAGTGGATGGTGGGCGAGTATTTGGTCGGCATCGTCGCCATTGAGCTCATTTTGTGTGGCACAGGTGAGCACGATATCGGTCTTCACCTCCCAAGGACGCTTGCCCGGAATGAACTTCGCGCCGGGGAACTCCTCTGCGTAAGGTTGACACACATCGTTGCCACTGGCACGCAGTTCGAGCAGATAGTCTATCTTCTCGCCGCTCACGCCGTCGGGGTCATATATATATCCGTCTGGACCGCTGATGGTCACCACCTTGGCACCCAATTCGGTGGCTTTCTTCACAGCTCCCCAGGCCACGTTGCCGAAGCCGCTCACGCTGACAGTCTTGCCCTTGATGTCGATGCCGCGGGTCTGCAACATCTGGTTGACGAAGTAGAGGGCGCCATAGCCTGTGGCCTCAGGACGGATGCGGGAACCGCCCCACTCCATGCCCTTGCCGGTGAGCACACCTTCCCAACGGTGGGTCAATTTCTTGTATGTGCCGAAGAGATAGCCCAATTCACGGCCACCTACGCCGATGTCGCCTGCGGGCACATCCTCGTCGGGACCGATGTGACGATAGAGTTCCGACATGAACGCCTGGCAGAAACGCATCACCTCGGCATCGGAACGGCCACGGATGGAAAAGTCGCTTCCGCCCTTGGCTCCGCCCATAGGCAGCGTGGTGAGCGCGTTCTTGAACGTCTGTTCGAAGCCCAAGAACTTCATGATAGAGAGGTTGACGGACGGATGGAACCGCAGTCCGCCTTTATAGGGACCAATGGCGCTGTTGAACTGTACGCGATAACCTATGTTCACATGCACCTCGCCACGGTCGTCAACCCATGGCACACGGAAGGTGATGATGCGTTCCGGTTCAACGATACGCTCCATGATTTTTGCTTTTTCAAACTCTGGATGCTGGTTGTACACGTCTTTTACGGTAGAGAGGACTTCTCTCACAGCCTGAAGATATTCCAGTTCGCCGGGGTGCTTAGCCTCGAGTGCCTGCATGATTTTTTCCACTTCCATAGTATTTATTATTTAGTTCAACGTTTTATGTTATTAGTTTGGCTTCTCATAGTGTCATGTTGACGGGGCAAATATAGTTAAAAACCCATTAGCCTCCAAACTTTTTGATGTTTATTTAACTCTTTGTGGACTTTATTTTTGTTTTGTCCTCCTTTTCCATTACCTTTGTATAGACTTAAACGAGTAGACACCAACAATGGAATACACCCGACAGAACAAATGAACAGTATATCCATACAACACCTTTAACATCCCTGAAGCCCATGAAAGAAGAAAAGATACCACAAGAGTGGAACCAGTTCTACCTGAAGGACGTGTCGTTCATGAACCTGATGATGCGTCGTATCTACAACGTGCTTATCGTCGCCAACCCCTATGATGCCTTCATGCTTGAGGACGACGGACGCGTGGAAGAGAAAATCTATAATGAGTATATGGAGCTTGGACTACGTTATCCGCCCACGTTCACCCAGGTGAGCACCACCGAGGAGGCCTCAAAGATTCTCTCCACCACCAATGTGGACCTCGTCATCTGTATGCCGGGTAACGCTGACAACGATGCCTTCAGCGTAGCACGCGACATCAAGGCGGAATGGCCCGACATACACTGCGTGGTGCTCACGCCTTTCTCCCACGGCATCACCAAGCGTATGGAAAATGAGGATCTCTCCATCTTCGACTACGTCTTCTGCTGGCTGGGGAACACCAATCTCATCCTGTCCATCATCAAACTCATCGAGGACAAGATGAATCTCGAGAACGACATCCGCAATGGTGGCGTGCAGATGATTCTGCTCGTTGAGGACAGCATCCGTTTCTACTCTTCCATCCTGCCCAATCTCTACAACTATATTCTGCTCCAAAGCCAGCGCTTCTCCACCGAGGCGCTCAACCGCCATGCCGCCACCCTCCGCATGAGAGGACGGCCAAAGGTGGTGCTGGCCCGCAGCTACGAGGAGGCAACAGCCATCTACGAGAAGTATGCCGACAATGTGCTGGGTGTGATCAGTGACGCGCGCTTCCCCATCCATGGCGAGAAAGACCCCGAGGCGGGATTGAAACTCTGCCGTGAGATTAGGAAGAAAGACCCCTTCCTGCCACTCATCATCGAAAGCAGCGAACAGGAAAACCGGGAGAAGGCGGAACGGGAGGGATTCCGTTTTGTCGACAAGAACTCGAAGAAGATGAGCATCGACCTGCGCCGGCAGATGGAGGAGCACATGGGATTCGGTGATTTCATCTTCCGCGACCCCAAGACCCACGACGAGATTGTGCGCATCCACTCGCTGAAAGAACTTCAGGACAATATCTTCAAGATACCCAACGACTCGATGCTCTACCACGTGAGCCGCAACCACGTGAGCCGATGGCTCTGTGCCCGCGCCATCTTCCCCGTGTCGGCATTTCTCAAGAACGTGACTTGGGAGAAGCTGCAGGATGTGGATGCTCACAGACAAATCATCTTCGATGCCATCGTGCAATACCGCAAGATGAAGAATATCGGTGTGGTGGCAGTGTTCGACCGCGGCAAGTTCGACAAATATGCCCACTTCGCCCGCATCGGCGAGGGATCGCTTGGCGGCAAGGGCAGAGGACTCGCCTTCCTCGACAACATTGTGAAGATGCATCCGGAATTCAACGCTTTCCCTGGAGTCACCGTGCAGATACCCAAGACCGTGGTGCTCTGCACCGACGTGTTCGATCAGTTCATGGAACAGAACAATCTCTACCAGATAGCGCTGAGCGACGCCAGCGACGAGGAGATTCTGCAACATTTCCTCAAGGCGCAGTTGCCCGACTCGCTGATAGCCGACTTCTTCACGTTTTTCGAAGCCACCAAGAGTCCTATCGCCATCCGGTCGTCGAGTCTGCTGGAGGATTCCCATTACCAACCTTTCGCCGGCATCTACTCCACCTATATGATTCCTTGTCTTGACGACAAATACGAGATGCTTCGCATGCTCGCCTCCGCCATCAAGAGTGTCTATGCCTCGGTCTACTACCGCGACTCCAAAGCCTACATGACGGCGACAAGCAACGTGATAGACCAAGAGAAAATGGCGGTCATCCTGCAAGAGGTGGTCGGCAAGAGCTATGGCGACCACTATTATCCGAATATCAGCGGTGTGCTCCGCTCGCTCAACTACTACCCCATCGGCGACGAGACGGCAGAAGAGGGCATTGCCAGTCTGGCACTCGGTCTGGGTAAGTATATCGTGGACGGAGGCCAAACGCTGCGCGTGTCGCCTTACCATCCCAACCAAGTATTGCAGACAAGCGAGATGGAGACGGCACTGCGCGAGACCCAGACGCAATTTTACGCACTCGACATGAAACATGTGGGCGATGACTTCAAGGTGGATGATGGGTTCAACATCCTCAAGCTCAAGGTGAAAGAGGCGGACAAGGATGGTTCTCTCGCCGGCATTGCTTCCACTTACGACCCATACGACCAAGTGATTCGCGACGGTCTCTATGAGGGCGGCCGCAAGATTATCTCTTTCTGCGGAGTGCTGCAGCAAGGTGTGTTCCCGCTCCCCGAGATTTTGCAGCTCTCCATGAAACATGGACAAGAGTCGATGCGGCGCCCAGTGGAAATCGAGTTTGCCTGCAATCTCAACGCCGACGGAACGGGCGACTTCTACCTATTGCAGATCCGACCGATTGTCGACTCTAAGCAAGTGCTCGACGAAGACCTCACACTCATTCCGGACGAAGACTGCCTGCTACGGTCACACACCTCGTTGGGCCACGGCATCACAGACGATGTGGTGGATGTGGTCTATGTGAAGACGGATGACAATTTCACAGCCATGAACAACCCCACTATCGCCGACGACATCGAACGCATCAACCGAAAGTTCCTTGCTGAAGGCAAGGGCTACATCTTGGCTGGACCGGGACGTTGGGGATCGAGCGACTATTGGCTGGGCATTCCCGTGAAATGGCCCCACATCAGTGCCGCCAAGGTCATCGTTGAGGTGGGTCTCCAGAACTATCGCGTAGACCCGAGTCAGGGCACCCACTTCTTCCAGAACCTCACCAGCTTCGGCGTAGGCTACTTCACCGTCAATCCATACAAGAACGACGGTGTGTTCCGCAAGGACATTCTCGATGCCATGCCTGCCGTGGAAGAAACAAAATTCGTGCGCCACGTGCGGTTCAATCGGCCCGCCAAGATTATGATGGACGGCATGAAGCAGGAGGGCGTGGTGTTGCTGCCCGAAAGCTAAGGAAACGAAAAAAGATATGTAATTATGCAAAAAGGTTGAAACGGATATTCTCCGTTTCACCTTTATTATATAACTTTGCTCCCCAAAGAGTTATTAAAGAAGAAAATTATGAAGAAGACTTCCATTATCGCATTGGGCATGGTAGTCATGCTCAGCAGTTGCGGCACTTATGTCGGTAGCGGTGCCTACACGGGCGCCTCACTCGGATCCATCCTCGGTTCTGCCATCGGAGGAATCTCCGGCGGTCCACGTGGTTCCGACATCGGCACAATTGTCGGCATGGCGGGTGGTGCCGTGCTTGGCGGCGTCATCGGACAACAGGCAGAGAACGCTCAGAAACAGGATATTCACAACCGCTACGAACAGATACAGCAGCGCAAGGCGAGACAAAACGAACAGAGTTATCCACAAAGTTATCAACAGGGTTATCAACAACAGGACAATAGCGATGAGAGTGGTTTCGACCCCAGCAACACGGGTGACGACCGCATCTACGACTTCAGCAGTTCCGACTATACAGGCAACTACAGTGCCACCCAGCCCACCTCTTCGGTTCCCGCTTCATCAAGCGTGGACGACTTGGTGGGAAACTACAAGTTCAATCCCTCCATCGAAATCACCAATGCCCGATTTGTGGACGAGAACAAGGACAATGCCTTGAATCGCGGAGAGTTGTGCAAGGTGATATTCGAAGTGAGAAACAGCTCCAAGACCGTGCTCCACGATGTAGTGCCTACCGTCATCGAATCGGAAAACAACCCACATATTTATATATCACCGAGCGTCCATGTGGAGAGCATCGCCCCCGGAAAGGGCATCCGCTACACCGCCATGGTCAAGGCTGACAACAAACTCAAAGACGGCAACGCCAAAATCTGCCTTTCCGTGCTGCAAGGCGGCAAAGCCATCTCCAAGGTGACAGAATTCAACATTCCGACAACAAAACTGAAAACAAGACAATAACAACTATGGACTATATCAAGAAACATCTCGGACTGGTCATCACCCTGGCCATCCTTGTCATCATCATCATCTGGGCAGTAGGAGGCTACAACGGACTCGTGACAGAAAGCGAGAATGTGGACAACAGTTGGGCCAATGTGGAAACCCAATACCAGCGACGGGCCGACCTCATCCCCAACCTCGTGAACACCGTAAAAGGCTATGCCACTCATGAACGGGAGACACTCGAGGGAGTGATGAAGGCAAGAAGCGAAGCCACACAGACAAAGATTGACCCCACCAACCTCACACCGGAGAAGTTGGCTGAATACCAAAAGGCACAGGGAAACATCTCACAAGCACTTGGAAGACTGATGGTCATCCAGGAACGCTATCCCGAACTGAAAGCCAACGAGAACTTCCAAGAACTACAGGCGCAGTTGGAGGGTACGGAAAACCGCATCAACGTGGCACGCAAGGATTTCAACGACGCGGCTAAGAGCTACAATGTGAGCATCCGCCGATTCCCCAAAAACATCCTCGCCAGTCTGTTCGGCTTTAAGAAGAAAGCTTACTTCGAGGCTGAGGCAGGTGCGGAGAAGGCTCCCGAAGTGAAATTCTAAGCACGAAACAAATGAAAAGACTCCTATCAACCTGTCTACTGTTGATGGCTTCTGTGCTCCTGACCATGGCGGCACAGAAGCCATCTTCAGCATACACCATCGACCAGGTGCCCAATGTGCACCTCATGGACAAGCGACTGTACACCACAGATCCGGCACAAATGCTGTCTCCTGTGGCACAAGACAGCGTCAATGCCATCTGCGCACGCTTGGAAAAAGAGACGGGCATAGAAACCGCCGTGGTCATCCTTCCCTCCATTGGCGAAGCCACACCCTTCGATTTCGCCACAGAATTGTTCCGCCATTGGGGCATCGGGAAAAAGAAAAACAACAACGGTCTGTTAGTGCTCTATATCGTAGACCAGCACAAGGTGCGCTTCCAAACGGGCTACGGACTGGAGGGCGACCTCCCGGATGCTCTGTGCAAGCGCATCCAACAGCAATACATCATTCCCTATCTCAAGCAAGGCGACTGGGACAATGGTGTGGTGAACGGTATGCGGGCGGTATATCAGACACTCAATGGGAGCATGACTCCTGACAATGACGCCACAGAAAGCGACAACACCTTTGCGTTTCTCTTTCTCATCGGAGCCATCCTATTCTTCATCTTCCTACCCTCCATACTCAACAATCACCGTTCGCGCTGCAGCCGATGTGGCAAGCGGGCTGTCAAGAAAGTGTCGAGCCAACGGCTCACCCTGTCCAACGGCACACGTATCCGTCGCGACACCTACCGTTGCGAGCATTGTGGCAACATCACCACAAAAGACCATCGGGACGATGACAGGCCTGATGGTAATGCTTTCCTTACAGGACTTTTCCTTGGGTCCCTATTGGGCCGTGGCGGCTCACGTGGTGGCGGTTTCGGTGATAGCGGCTTCTCGGGAGGCGGCAGTTTCGGCGGAGGAAGCACCGGAGGTGGAGGAGCCGAATCGGGATGGTAATCCTTAAATTATCTATAGAAACAGTTCCCGCCACCTTTTATATGTGAAAATATTAAAAAATAAGGCATCATTGTTTGGTGTAGAGAGAAAAATTCCATACCTTTGCACCCCGTAAGTCAGAAGCTACAATATAGCAAGATTTACATAATGCGGCAATAGCTCAGTTGGTAGAGCACAACCTTGCCAAGGTTGGG
>JBNMIE010000020.1:0-28626 GCA_050873125.1 Prevotella sp. | reverse complement strand
GTGTGTTCAACTTCGAAGGTGGTTGCTACGCTAAGGTTATCAACCTCGACAAGGAGTCTGAGCCAGACATCTACGGTGCCATCACACGCGACGCTCTCCTTGAGAACGTTACAGTGGACAAGGACGGCAAGATTGACTTCGCTGACAAGAGCGTAACAGAGAACACTCGTGTTTCTTATCCTATCTACCACATCAAGAACATCCAGCGTCCTTACTCTCAGGGCCCGGCTGCAAAGCAGGTTATCTTCCTCTCTGCAGACGCATTCGGAGTTCTTCCTCCAGTATCTATCCTGAGCGCTGAGCAGACAAAGTACTACTTCCTCTCTGGATTCACAGCAAAGCTCGCTGGTACAGAGCGTGGCATCACAGAGCCTACTCCTACATTCTCCGCTTGCTTCGGCCAGGCATTCCTCGAGCTTCACCCAACAAAGTATGCTGAGTAATTGGTAAAGAAGATGCAGAAGTCTGGTGCTAAGGCATACTTGGTTAACACAGGTTGGAACGGTACAGGCAAACGTATCTCTATCCGCGATACTCGTGGTATCATCGACGCTATCCTCGACCACTCTATCGACGCAGCTCCTACAAAGACAATCCCATTCTTCAACTTCGTTGTTCCTACACAGCTCGAAGGTGTTGATCCACACATCCTCGACCCACGCGACACTTATGCTGACGCTTCTCAGTGGGAAGAGAAAGCTAAGGATCTCGCTGCCCGCTTCATCAAGAACTTCAAGAAGTATGAAGGCAACGAGGCTGGTAAGGCTCTCGTAGCTGCTGGTCCTCAGCTCTAATCCATCAAGATTATTCATTAGATTTTGATACAAGTAATCCCTCTCGGCATTCCTGCCGGGAGGGATTTTCTGTTGATGGAAATCCCTTATCTTTCTGAGCAAAAACTCTAAACAGAACTTAAAAAACGAGCTTGTAACCATTAAATTACATAATTCAGAGAGAAAAAGAATGCTATTTGCGGAATTCTAAGTAAATTTGCAGCTAAAAATAATACATCGTTGACCACATGAAAGGAAAGTTCGTATCTTTCACGTTGCTTCTGGCAACCATCCTAATGTTCGCTTCTTGTCTTAACTCCAACGAAGACGAAGTGACCTTTTATAACGACACAGCCATCACCAGCTTCTCGCTGGGCACTATAAATCAGACGGTACACGCCACAAAGAAGAACTCTGACGAGGACAGTACCTACACCACTACCTTTGACGGCAGTGCCTATAGCTTGTATATAGACCAGCGCAAGGGACTGATTTACAATGTAGACTCGCTGCCCTGCGGAGCCGACATCAGCAAAGTGGTGGTGACCGTGGGCACAAAAAACAGTGGTATCGCCACCATCAAGAATGTGGACAGCGACACTGTGAAATATATCAGCAGCACTGACTCTCTGGACTTCACCACTCCCCGCACATTGTATGTCTATGCACAAAGCATGCAGAGCCGCCGTCAATACACGGTGACACTGAATGTGCACAAGGAAGTGGGCGACACGATGATTTGGCACGAGAAACCTGCATGCACCGAACTGGGTACACTGCAAGGAATGAAAGCCCTGGTGGCAGGAAAGCTTTTCGTGGTGGGCAAGCAGGGCGACAAGACTGCCGTCTATGCCTCAACGGATGCCGAGAGTTGGGCTTTGGCCTCAACACTCTCTAATGCAGACGCTTATAAAGGTTGCATCACGAATGGCAGCAGCCTCTACGCGATGGTTGACGGCAAACTGATGAAATCGGAAGACGGCGCTGCCTGGACTGAGGTGGCTACTGTCGGCAACACGATAACAAAACTTTTAGGCGCTGCCCGCAGCAGTCTCTATGCCTTGGGCACAGACCGAAAAATCAAGGTTTCCAACGACCATGGCGCCACTTGGACGGACGACAAGATGGAAGAGAATGCCGACTTGTCGCTTGTGCCAGACGAGAATGTGAGCATGGTCACCCTGCCCTTGAAGACCAACGATAATATGTATAAGGTGGTATTGGTTGGCGCCAGCACGGCAGACAACGGCACCACAGAGCAGGTATGGACCAAGATTGTGGACGAGAGCAACGACGGACACAGCTTCGAATGGACCAGTCTCTCACAAGAGAGCAACAGATATGCCGCTCCACGCTTGGCAGGGTTCACAGCCTTTGCCTATGACGGAGGCATCGCAGCCCTGGGTGGAAACGGCGAGGGAGGCAACACAACAACCGCCTTCAAGCAGTTCTATTTCAGCCAGGACAACGGCATCACTTGGAAGAGCCACAAGGAAATGATTTTCCCAAAGAACTTCACAACCGACTGTGACCCAACAAGTTTCGCCATCACCGCGGATAGTGCCAACCGCATTTGGATTGTGAGCGGCACCAACGGAAAGGTGTGGTGTGGACGCATCAACCGACTGGGTTGGGCGAGACAAGAAAAATAAGAACTAACCGATTGTGCGGATGAGACCACTGCTGATTAGCTTGCTGATGCTCTTGAGCATAGCCCATGGCCATGCTCAAACGGACGACATGTACCGTATGGAGATAGGCGCAGGTGTAGGCTTGTCCGGCTATTTAGGCGACTTCAACGGTTCGTTCACCAAGGACTTGCAGCCCATGGCATCGGTGGTGGGAAGATACATCTTCAACCCCTACTCCGACATCAAGATGGAAGTGAGCTACGGGAAACTAAAGGGTGCGTCGACCGGAAACCCTACCTATTATCCGGACTTTAAAGACAACAAGTATGAGTTCAGCAACACGCTGATAGATGCCACCTTCGCCTATGAATACAATTTCTGGCCCTACGGCACCGGGCGCGACTATCGCGGAGCCAAAAGACTGACCCCGTTTGTCTCCGGAGGCTTGGGACTGACCATGGTATCGGGCACAAAGAGTGTTTTCACCGCCAATTTGCCCATCGGCTTGGGTGTGAAATACAAGTTGGGCGAACGCACCAACTTAGGACTGGAATGGGCAATGCACTTCTCGTTGAGCGACGAACTGGACGGAGTGAAAGATCCCTATTCGATCAAGAGCAGTGGACTGTTTAAGAATACCGACTGCTACAGCACATTGCAGTTGACATTCACCTACAGTTTCATGGCCAAATGTAAAACATGTCATAATGCAGATGAATAATATAGATATGAAGCGTATTCCCCAACATATTGCCATCATCATGGACGGCAACGGCCGCTGGGCGACCGAACGGGGGAAAGAGAGAAGCTACGGCCATCAAGCCGGTGTGGAAACCGTGAGACACATCACGGCGGAATGCACACGGCTTGGAGTGAAATATCTCACGCTCTACACTTTCTCCACCGAGAACTGGAGCCGTCCGGCACAGGAAATCAGTGCGTTGATGGGACTGGTGCTCAGTTCGCTGGAAGACGAAATCTTCATGAAGAACGACGTGCGCTTCAGATGCATCGGCGACATCGGCCGTCTGCCTGCCGATGTGCAGGCCAAGCTGAAAGAGACCGAGGAGCACACCGCCAACAACAAAACCATGACTATGGTGGTGGCACTGAGCTACTCGTCACGGTGGGAAATCACCAAAGCCATGCACGACATCGCAGAGGAATGCAAGGAAGGGAAGTTGGACGTTGCCAACATCACCGAACAAACCATCACAGACCATCTGCAAACCCGCTTTATGCCCGACCCGGATCTTCTGATCCGCACTGGAGGAGAGTTGCGCATCAGCAACTACCTGTTGTGGCAAATCGCCTACTCGGAACTTTATTTTTGCGATACCTACTGGCCCGACTTCCGTGAGTCGGATTTGCAGCAGGCCATCGCATGTTACCAAAGCCGCCAACGCAGGTTCGGGAAAACCGAAGAGCAGGTGGAGAATGAATAAGAACAGAATAAGAAAAAGAAAGATAAAAAGAGAGGAATGAAATATTCTCAGAAGAAAAAGAACAAGGCAAAAGGAGGATGGAAGCTTCCGTCACTGTTGCTGTTGGCAGCCCTGTCGACAGCAGGATCCGCCGTGGCGCAAGAGAAAATCGTGAATCCGGACATCTCCTATGCCGGCTCACCCCGCACTTGTGTGCTGGGCGGTCTTGCCGTTTCAGGTGTGGAAGGCTATGAAGACTATACGCTGACCGGTATCTCCGGCTTGCAGATTGGACAAGAGATAACGCTGCCGGGCAACGAGATTTCAGACGCCGTGAAACGCTATTGGCGCCACGGACTGTTCTCAGAGGTGTCCATTGCCTGTGACTCCATCGTCGACAACAAAGCCTTCCTGCACATCTATCTGAAGGTTCGTCCTCGTGTGTCATCCATCAACTACATCGGCTTGAAGAAGTCGGAACGTGAAGATATGGATGCCAAGCTGGGTCTGATCAAGGGAGCGCAGATCACGCCGAACATGATCAACCGTGCCAAAATCCTTGCCAAGAACTATTTTGACGACAAGGGCTACAAGAATGCCGAGATCACCATCACCCAGCGTGATGATGTGTCGGAGAAGAACCACGTGATTCTCGACATCGACGTGGACAAGAAAGAGAAGATGAAAGTCCATCAGATCATCATTGAAGGCAACAACCAGTTGGCCAGCAGCAAGATCAAGGGTGGACTGTTCAAGAAGGGCGCGTTTGCCAAGACCCATGAGGCAGGCAAACTGTCGACTTTCCTGAAAGCGAAGAAATATACCCCGGAGCGTTTCGAGACCGACAAGAAGAACTTGATCAGCAAGTACAACGAGTTGGGCTATCGTGACGCCGCCATCGTGAAAGACAGCGTGTGGAACTATGACAACAAGCACGTGAACATCTATCTCAAGGTGGACGAGGGCAAGAAATACTATATCCGCAACATCACTTGGGTGGGCAACACGGTTTATTCCACCGACTATCTGAGTGCCGTATTGGGCATGAAGAAAGGCGATGTCTATAACCAGAAACTGCTCGAAAAACGACTGAAGGAAGACGACGACGCTGTTGGCAACAACTATTGGAACCATGGCTACATCTTCTACCAGCTCGACCCGACGGAAGTGAACATCGTGGGCGACTCCATCGACCTTGAAATGCGTATCCGGGAAGGTCAGCAGGCCCACATCAACCGTGTCCGCATCAACGGTAACGACCGCCTCTACGAGAATGTGGTGCGCCGTGAGCTCCGTACCAAGCCAGGCGACCTCTTCTCCAAAGAAGCGCTGATGCGTTCAGCCAGAGAAATCGCCTCCATGGGACACTTCGACCAGGAGAAGGTGAACCCGGATGTGAAGCCTAACTATGAAGACGGAACCGTGGACATCAACTGGGACCTCGAGCAGAAGTCAAACGACCAGGTAGAGTTCTCCCTCGGTTGGGGACAGACAGGTGTCATCGGCCGTATCGGATTGAAACTGAACAACTTCTCCATCGCCAACCTGTTCAACAAGAACAAGGAGCACCGTGGCATCATGCCTATCGGCGACGGTGAGGTGCTCTCATTGGGCGCTCAGACCAACGGTACCTACTACCAGTCGTACAACGCCTCCTACTCCACCAACTGGTTTGGTGGCAAACGTCCTATCCAGTTCAGCGTCGGAGCCTACTTCTCCAAGCAGACCGACGTGTCAAGCAACTACTACAACAGTGCTTGGCAGAACAACTACTATAATTATTATGGTGGTTACGGATACTACAACAACTATTATAACAACTACGAGAACTACTATGACCCCGACAAGTATGTGAAACTGTTCGGTGTGTCACTCGGTTGGGGTAAGCGTCTGCGCTGGCCTGACGACTACTTCCAGTTGTCTGCCCAGATCGCATATACCCGCTACTCCTTGAAGAACTGGCAGTACTTCCTCATCACCAACGGTAACTGTAACAACTTGAACCTGAGCATCACGCTCTCCCGCCAGTCTACCGACAACCCATACTTCCCACGTAAGGGTTCTGAGTTTGAGGCATCTGTCACCATCACTCCACCTTGGTCTAAGTGGGACGGCAAGGACTATAGCAAGCTGGCACTCGACAGCAAGTCAGCCACTTACATCCGCGAACAGCAGGAGAAATACAAGTGGGTAGAGTACCACAAGTGGAAGTTCAAGTCAAAGACCTATACCGCCCTCAGCGGTGGCCAGAAGTGTTTCGTGCTGATGACCCGTGTGGAAATGGGTATCCTCGGCAGCTACAACAAGTATAAGAAATCTCCGTTCGAGACCTATTATATGGGTGGTGACGGTATGAGCGGTTATTCCACAGGCTATGCGGAGGAGACAATCGGACTCCGCGGTTATGAGAACGGTTCGCTCACTCCTTACGGAGCCGAAGGCTATGCCTACGACCGCTTCGCCCTTGAGTTGCGCTATCCGTTCCTTCTCGGCAACACCACCATCTATGGTCTGGGCTTCGTAGAGGCCGGTAACGCTTGGACAGAAACCAAGAAGTTCAATCCGTTCGACATGAAGAGATCTGCCGGTGTCGGCGTGCGTATCTTCCTCCCGATGGTCGGTCTGATGGGTATCGACTGGGCCTACGGTTTCGACAAGGTGTGGGGCACCAAGGGCGGCAGCCAGTTCCACTTCATTCTCGGACAGGAATTCTAACAGACACTATCAATACACATAAATGTGAGGAATAGCTTATGAAGAAGATCATGTTGATGCTGGTCATGGTGCTCAGCGCCTTGACCGCCAGCGCACAGAAATTCGCGTTTGTGGATATGGACTACATTCTGAAGAACATACCCGCATATGAGCGTGCCAACGAGCAGCTCAACCAAGTGTCAAAGAAATGGCAGGCAGAGGTGGAGGCCCTCAATACCGAGGCGCAGACCCTCTACAAGAACTACCAGAATGAGGCTGTCTTCCTTTCTCAAGACCAGAAAAAGAAGAAACAGGAAGACATCATGAAGAAAGAGAAGCAGGCCAGCGACCTGAAGCGCAAATACTTCGGTCCGGAAGGCGAACTCTTCAAGAAGCGCGAGAGCCTGATGTCGCCCATCCAGGACGAAATCTACAACGCCGTGAAGGAAATCGCCGAACTGCGTGGCTATGCATTGGTCATCGACCGGGCTTCGGACAATGGCATCATCTTCGGTTCACCCAAGATTGACATCAGCAACGAGGTGCTCCAGAAGTTGGGCTATTCAGCCAACTGATTATCCCTTTTGTGAGACAATAAACAAAAATAAATAACAAAACAACAAACGACAATGAAAAAGATTATTTTGATGTTGATGCTGTTTGCTCCGCTTTCTCTGTTCGCACAGAAATTCGGACACATCGACGCACAAGCAGTGTTGGCACAGATGCCAGAGGCAATCAAGGCTAATGGTGAACTCCAGGCTACAGCCAAGCAGTATGAGAACGACCTCAAAACCATGCAGGACGAACTCCAGCGCAAGGCTGAAGAGTATGACAAGACCAAGTCTACCATGAACCCCACCAAGCAGGCTGAGACAGAAAAGGCACTGCAGGATATGTATCAGAAAATCCAGCAGACCTATCAGGACAACCAGCAGGCTATGCAGAAAATGCAGCAGGAGAAGTTGCAGCCTATCACAACCAAGCTCGTCAACGCCATCAAGGCTGTAGGCAAGGCTGGCGGTTATGTCTACATCATGGACGTGAACTCCGGCATTCCTTACGTAAGCGACACCTTGAGCAAGGACGTGACTGCTGAGGTAAAGGCAGAGCTCAACAAGATGAAGTAATCACCCAAGGAGATTTGCTCGTCTTAAGAACAAATAAACAAGCGGGGGCAGGCTATGAAAATGCCTGTCTCCGCTTTTCTTTTCACAACCGGATAAAACCATAGAACGATGAAAAAACTTTATCTGTTGTTTCTCTTGGCGGTGATGCCCCTGCTGGCAAGTGCCCAAAGTGTCAAGTTCGGCTATTTCAGCTATGCCGAGGTTCTCGCCTCCATGCCCGACAAAGCCATTGTCGAGAAAAATCTTGCCGACCTGCGTGCCAAATATGACGCGGAAACAAAACGTGTGGAAAACGAGTTCAACGCCAAATATGAACAGTTTTTGGAAGGACAGCGCGACTTCGCTCCCACCATCCTCCAAAAGCGACAGGCTGAACTTCAGGAACTGATGAAAAAGAACATAGCTTTCAAGGCAGAAGCCCAGCGACTGCTCAAGCAAGCGGAAAAGGACGCTTATGCTCCACTGCGTGCCAAAATTCTTGCCGCCGTGCAGCGCATCGGCAAAGAACGCCAGCTCGCTTTTGTCATCAACACCGACCATGATGCCTGCCCTTATACCGATCCCGGCATGGGAGAAGACATCAACCTACTTGTCAAAGACGCACTCAAATGAACTATTTTCCAAAAGAACCCGGCCCTATCGGCGTTTTTGATTCCGGCTATGGCGGTCTGACCATCCTGCATGGCATCCGCCAACTGCTGCCCGAATACGACTACATCTATTTGGGTGACAACGCCCGTGCTCCCTATGGATCACGCTCCTTCGATGTGGTCTACCAGTTCACAAGGCAAGCGGTGCTCAAGTTGTTCTCCATGGGATGCCATTTGGTCATCCTCGGTTGCAACACAGCCTCAGCCAAAGCCTTGCGCAGCATCCAGCAGCGAGACCTGCCACAACTCGACCCGCAACGTCGTGTATTGGGCGTCATCCGTCCCACGGCAGAAATCATAGGTTCGCTGACAAAGACCCGCCATGTGGGTGTGCTCGCCACAGAGGGAACCATCAAGAGCGACAGCTATCGCCTTGAAATCCAAAAGCTTCACCCAGACATCAAGGTTTCTGGTGTGGCTTGCCCATTGTGGGTGCCCATCATCGAGAACAACGAGGCGGATGGTCCAGGAGCCGACTATTTTGTCAAGAAACGGTTGGATGCCCTCATGCGGCTTGACCCGCAGATAGACGCCATCATTCTCGGCTGCACCCACTATCCCCTGCTCACCCCGAAGATTCTGAAATACATCCAACCCGGAGTGCGCATCGTTCCGCAAGGGGAATATGTGGCGGAAAGTCTGCAATCCTACTTGCAACGTCATCCTGAGATGAACCGCTCATGCACTAAAGGCGCGACCGTCCGCTATTTCACAACCGAGAACCCCGACAAGTTCAAGGACAGCGCCCGCATCTTCCTCCATGAGGATGTAAACGTGCAACACATAGACTTGGAGTAAAAAAGTCTCCAACCATTAGAAGACTCTACACATCTTTTATTTTCATTCCAGTTCCGCACACTGTCTTTCTGCTCAAGAAAGAAGTGCCAGAACTGGAATGAAACTTTTTTATAACCACCTCTTTTTATTTAAAAAGATTTGCATCTATCTATAAGATTATCGTAATTTATTCTATTTTCACACACTACACTTAAACAATTCCATTGTTTTGCCCATCTATCATTACAAATAATTACCGCTCAGTAGGTATTTAACCTTATATAACATCCTTAACAAGTATTTTTGCAAAATAGTTTATACTTTTGCAAAAGAATATAACTTTAGCACAGATTCTGCGGATTAATTCTGAAGACTCTGGGATTAATGCAAGAGAGAAAAACAAATAATAATAGAAGAGAGAATCAACAAGACACGACGTTGAGGTTGTGTCTTAAATGTCTAATCAAATTAAATTTTATGCAAAGGACATTGCTATCTATCGGCATGTTGCTTGGCTTATCGGGGGGGTGATTTTTGCCAACCCAACAACAAGCAACAATGAGAACGTTAGCGTACAGCAACAGCAAGATGTGCGCACTCAATGCACCGGTGTTGTCATCGACGCCAATGGAGAACCCATCGTGGGAGCCTCCGTCCGTATCAAAGGTACGGGAATTGGAGCCGTGACAGACATCGACGGTAAGTTCACCTTGAAAAAGGGTGTCGCACAACAGTCGACCTTAACAATTAGTTATGTAGGCTATGAAGAACAAAAGGTGAAGTGGACGGGTAAACCCTTGACCATTGTAATGAAAGAAAACGCAAAGGCCCTCGACGGTGTGGTTGTCACGGGTATCTTTGAGCGTAAAAAGGAAGGCTTCACCGGTTCTGCCAACAAAGTATCTGGCGATGATCTCCGCAAGATGTCTTCCGGCAATATTTTGAATGCCATTACCATGCTCGACCCGAGTTTCCGCAAGGGTGACAACATGCTCTCTGGATCCAACCCAAGTTCTGTGCCAGATTTCAGTATGCGTGGCCAATCCAGCATGGGCGACTATTCCACCGACGAGACTGTGATTATGCGTGGTGATATTGACACCCGCCCTAATCAGCCTTTGTTTGTGCTCGATGGAATCATCGGTGTCAGCGTGACCAAGATTATGGACTTGGACCCGGCACAAATCGAAAGCGTGACTTTGCTGAAAGATGCCGCCGCCATGGCCATCTACGGTTCACAAGCTTCCAATGGTGTGATTGTGGTGGAGACCAAGGCTCCTGCAGCCGGCAAGCTCCGCATCACCTATAACGGTAACTATAAGCTGGAATATCCTGACCTGACAGACTACAACCTGCTCAATGCCGCAGAAAAGCTCGAATTGGAAAAGCGTGCTGGTTATTATGACAATGCCTATACACCAACAGAAGAGCAAAACGACATGGACATTTACCGACGGAAGTTGCTCGAAGTGGAAAGAGGTGTGAACACCTACTGGCTGTCACAGCCTCTCCGTACCGTATTTGCCCAACGCCATGGCATCAACCTTGAGGGAGGATCCAACGAACTTCGCTATAAATTGTACGCTGGTGTCAACAGCGCCCCTGGTGTGATGAAGGGCACTGGCGTGAACGGCACAAGCATTAGCCTTGACATCCGCTACCGCTACAAAGGCCTGCTCATCAGCAATGTGGCATACGTAGACTATACCACCTCTGACCGCACATCGCCATACGGAACCTTCAACCAATATGCACAGCTGAACCCTTATTACCGCATCTATGATGCCGACGGACAGATTGCGCAGTATTTGGAAAAAAGCGTAACCGCCGATGATGGATCTTACCGTACATCAGGAACCGACGTAGGAAACCCGATGTACAACACTTTGTATAAGACCCTGGACAAGAACACGGCTTTTGAAGTGCGCGACGCTTTCCGTGCCGAATACACTCCGATTCCAAGTCTCCGTTTGGCTGTAGACCTCACCGTGACCAAGACCACATCAGACAATGATGTGTTCAAGTCTGCCAACCATACTGACTACCTCAATGTCTACAACATCGAGCAAAAAGGTATGTACAATTGGAGCAACTCCACCAAGTTGGGATGGGATGCCGCCTTTACCGCCAATTATAATAAGGTGTGGAACGGCAAGCATGTATTGGCTTCCTATTTCCGTTGGAACATCACACAGACCAAGAACCACAGTGCCGGTGTCACCGCTACCGGCTTCCCGAACGACAACATGGACGAGGTGTATTTAGGTGCCAAGGTCCAGTCTACCGATGGTGACGAAAGCACAACCCGTGCCTTCGGTGGTGTGGCTACTGTCAGCTACACCTACAACCAGAAGTATGCCGCCGATCTCAACGGCCGTATTGACGCCTCTTCAGAGTTTGGTCGCAACAACCGCTATGCTCCTTTCTGGTCAGCCGGTCTCCGTTGGAACATGGACAAGGAAAGTTGGATCAAGAAGCTCAAGGTGTTTGACGAGTTGGTGCTCCGTGCCACCTACGGTGTGACCGGTACACAAGGCTTTGCCGCCTATCAAGCCCTTCAGATGTATTCATACGCCAACACCATGCGCATCTATCAAAGTTCGGATGTGGTGGGAGCCTTGCTCTATGGTATGGGAAATCCCGACTTGAAGTGGCAGACCACCAATGCCTGGAACTTCGGTCTTGACTTCACTATGTTCCACAACCGCTTCAGTGGCCGCTTCGAATACTACCGTAAGATGACCAAGAACACCGTGCTTGACTATTCTCTGGCTCCATCCATCGGTTTCAGCAGCATCAAGGACAATATCGGAAACATCGCCAACAACGGATATGAATTCAATGTGCGCTATATGCCACTCTATATCGCATCCAAGCAAATGAACCTCAGCCTTGTGGTGAATGGTAGCCACAACCAGAACACCATCAAGAAGATTTCCAATGCCATGCGTGCCCGCAATGAGCAGCAAATGAAAGAGGACTCCAGCAACCCCAACAAGTTGTCCCGTCCGTTGCCCCGCTATGAGGAAGGCTACTCACAATCCATGATTTGGGCTGTGCGCTCATTGGGCATCGATCCAATTACCGGACGTGAGGTCTATCTGACCCGTGACGGTCAGCGCACCAGCCAATACAATGCTGCCGACCAAGTGCCTGTAGGCGACACCGAGCCAGACTTGCAAGGAACCATGAGCTTGAACTTCAACTGGCGTGGTCTGAGCGTAAGCATTGCCTCACAATATAAGTTTGGTGGCCAATACTACAACAAGACCTTGGTAGACAAGGTGGAGAATGCCAACCTCCGCTATAATGTAGACCGTCGTGCCTATACCGACCGCTGGCAGAAGCCCGGCGACTTGGCAAGATACAAGGCCGTGACTACGGATGTCAACGGTTCGCAGACCAAGGCTACCACCCGCTTCCTGATGGATCAGAACGAGTTGGTGCTCAACACCATCAACATTCAGTATCGCTTTGAGAAGAGATATGAGCAATGGATCAGCAAGCTCGGACTGAGCAGCGCTTCTGTAGGTCTCTATATGGAAGACCTGTTCCACTGGTCAACCATCAAGCAAGAACGTGGTATCCAGTATCCTATGTCACGACAGATTTCCATGTCGCTCAACTTAACATTCTAAGAACATAAAAGAGATATCATATGAAAACATATCAATATATCATATTGGGACTCGCCACACTTTTCTGCTCCTGCAACGACTGGCTGGACGTAAACCCGAAGACCAATGTCGACGAGGCAGAACTGTTCAAAAACGAGCAGGGCTTCAAGGAAGCATTGACTGGTGTCTATATCAAGATGAGCACCACATCACTTTATGGTCGGGAAATGACCTATGGATTCCTCGACCAGTTGGCACAGCGCTACTACAACGACGAATTCCCGTCTGCCGACTATGACAAAGTCACTTGGTATACCTATCCGTCCACCAGAACTCAGACCTATTATGAGAATTTCTGGACAGGGGACTACAATCTGATTGCCAATCTCAACAACTTGTTGTCCAACATCGAGAGCCGCGGCAATGTCATCCACACCGCTGGCTATAAGGACATCATCAAAGGCGAGGCTCTGGGCTTGCGTTCCTTCCTCTACTTCGACTTGCTGAGAATGTTCGGTCCTATCTATAAGGACAATGCCTCTTCACCATCCATCCCCTACCGCACACAGTTCAACCGTGACGTGGCCAAGTTAATGCCTGCCAACCAAGTGGCAGACAGCATCGTGAAGAGTCTGAAGGCAGCAGAAGTGTTGTTGGAGAATGACCCCATGAACATTTCCTTCCCTGTCTACAATGAAGACACTTCCATCGACCCCTTCCTCAATTACCGTTTTAACCGCATGAACAAGTATGCTGTCAAGGCAGAGTTGGCACGTGTGTATCTCTGGATGGGCGACAAGGAAAATGCCGCCAAATATGCACAAGAAGTGATCGATGCCAAGAAGGCTGACGGCAGCAAGCGTTTCGCCTTGATTACCGACAACACACAGGACAAAATAGGATCCACAGAGTTGCTCTTCTCCATGAGCATGGACTCGGAAACATTTGCCGACCGAATCAAGAGCGAATTCCAAGTGACAAACTCCAACTACTATGTGTTCTTGGGAGACGTCAACCGACTCTACAAGATTTTCGACACAACTGTCGACGGTCAGAACGATATGCGACTGAAAGACGGTACGGGCTTTGCCATCAGCACCAACGGTGCCTACACCCTCAAGTTCAGCCAGAACAACCTGTTCTCTTCTGTATTGAAGAACAACATGCCGCTCATCCGCCTGCCGGAAATGTATTACATCCTCGCAGAATGCACAGACGACTTGGCTGAATCCGCCAAGATTCTCTCCATCGTGCGCAGTGCCCGCGGTTTGGAAGACCTCCAGCCATTTGCCGACGAAAGCGAGAAAAATCTATAACATCGAGAAGGAATACCGCAAGGAATTCTATGGCGAGGGACAACTTTGGTTCTTCTACAAGCGTCAGGGCTACAAGACCTTCCAGTTCTGTCCTATCAGCAACATGACAGAAAGCCGTTATCGCTTCCCGATTCCAGACGATGAGACTGTTTTGGGTAATGTAAACTAAAAAAGACAACAACTATGAAACTTTACAAAATAGCATTTATAATTTGTGGTGTGCTGCTCGCCTTCACCAGTTGTAAAGAAGATGAGGTAGAGCCATTCTCTGCCGCACCAGGTTTGAACTTCATCACTTATAATTCCGGAAAATGGAGTGATGGCGCCACCAGCTACGAGAACCTGTTCACCACCGTGGACTTCTTCGGTTATTACGCTTCCAAGAAGACCATTGATTTGGAATATGTCGACGTGCCGGTCTGCCTGCAATTGGAAGGGCGATTGAGCGACAAGCCCCTGAATATACGTCTCAAGGCAGAGGCCGCTGAAGGCTATGAGATGCCCGATCTCATCATGCCATCAGATTCTGTTATGGAACCTGGAAAATATCAGCGTGTGTTCAACATCCGCTGCAAGCGTCCTACTGACGAGAAAGAATACAAGGTCATCATCAAGGTGGATTACGACAACAGCGACTTCGTGGCAGGCACCAAGGAGCGCCAACAGTATGAAATCACAGTGAAAGACCAAACTGACTGGGAAAGCATGTGGGTAGACAATGCCGAAGAATGGAATGCCGCCTACTCCTCAGCCCTGGGCAACTATGGCGACGTCAAGGTGCGTTTCATCCAGGCAGCCCTCGGTGCAGCCGGCTACACGGCACAAAGCATCTCCTATAAGTATTATTATCAGACGTATTATCCCAATTATGGATTCAATGCCAATCTGATGAAGATACTCAACGATGCCTTGACCGAATATAACAACACTCACGAGAAGCCACTGTCTGAGGCAGACGGAACACCCGTCACATTCAACTAATCAACAAAACACTTACGATTATGAGAATTTTCAATAAAAATATAATCTGTGCGGCATTGCTCTCCTCACTCTTCGTGGCTTGCTACGAGGACAAGGGCAACTACACTTATAACGAAAACATCTCTGACATCTCCGTCAAACTGAACCAGACCTATGGCATCCGCAAGGCGGACACAGAGATGAGCTACACCATCACTCCCGACATCAAAACCGAAGATGGCGACAAGTCTTATCTGAAATACACTTGGGTGATGAACACGACCGGGCCCAATACTGCCTACCGCGACACCATCAGCCACGACGAGGCGGTAACACTGAACATGGATCCGACCAGTTCGAAATTCGCCTATAAATACTATTTGAAACTCTATGTCACCAACACCCGTACCAATACGGAGACCATGGTACCCACAACACTTGAGGTGACCAAGCCTTATTCCAAGGCTTGGATAGTGCTCTATGAGAAGGATAACCACGCGGCACTCGGCGCCGTGGAATATGTGGGTAGCGACATGGATGTGACTCTGGATGCTTACAACAGTGAATCCGGTAAAGAGCTGACAGGTAAGCCTGTCAGTCTGTCGTTCGTGCAACACGAAGTGAAAAACGGCTATTTTGCCTACGACGCCGATAGCCAATTCCTGCTCACAACAACCAACCCTGACGAATCAGGATTGGTGAATCAAGGTGACAAGTTTAAACTGATGGCTACATGGAAAAGTTTGTTCTCACCACAGCAGATAGATCAAGTGGACCTCAACAATTTCCAGACAGACGGATGCGCGAATGTCGGATTGCTCCTATGCAGCAAGGGACACATGTTCTCACAATGCGACTACTCTCCATTCTTCTATCAAATGTTTGCCGGCGAGAATCTGTCAGGTGAGTGCAATATCAGCAAGTTTGCTGCAGGTCCACACACTGCTGTAGGCTTCGACAATGCCAGCCATCGCTTTGTGCACATTGCCCTTCAATCCGCTCCCGATTACTGGATTGGTTACAATCCATCCGGTATCAAAGAGAATGCCCCAATCATGCGCATTCCCTACAAGAACGGACTCGATGCCCGCGACCCGAACCATATTGATGCTAACGAGAATGTCATCAACATCGTCAACGGCTATCACTATGAGAAAAACGGAACCGCCATCTGGCAACGCTACAGCTGCTATGCTTACGCCTTGGCTCCCGGCAACATGTCACATGTTTATGTGTTCCGCTACTATGCCCTGACCCACAACGATGTGGCCATCATGCCGTATGTCTATGAATTCCCGACTCCAGAAGGCCTCAACGAGAACACACCGATGACCTCTGGCGCCACCTATAACAACATCATCTTCTATGCCGCTGGCAACAAAGTGTACAAACTGGATATTACCACAGGCAACGCTTCTGTCATCTATCAGAATGATGACACACAAGCCACCATATCTTGCTTGAAGATGGCCATGAATGGTTATGGATGGAGCGACCCTTCCGACGACTTGGGAAGCGACACATACGGTCATCCCTACAGCCGACTGCTCGGCGTGGCTGTCAACAAGAGTGACGGCACGGGCGAGCTTGTGGTGTTGCAGCTGAACACAGCAGGCAAGGTGGATGACAACCACAAATTCCCATCCACACAGATTCACCGTGGCTTCGGCAAAATAAAAGATATCGCATTCATTTAATACATTCTCTTCAAGGACATAAAGAGGGCAACAACACTCTCTTTATGTTCTTCTTTGTTTAAAATTCTAATTTTATTTTTATGAAGAACCATACATTTCTCAGCATACTCACCCTCCTATTGTCCGCACCGCTCGGCATGACAGCAGCCGACCACAACACCGTGCACTTGAAAGGACAGCTCATCGATATGGGTTCCAACCATGTGGAAATGACCTATGACGGGGCGGCATCCTTGGTGGGTGACAGTCGCACCATCATGCTACATACCGACAAAGCAGGAAACTTCGACACCACCTTTGTGCTGAAAGCCCCTGCTTTCTACCGCATCAGTCGCAACACGCTCTATCTCTCCCCCGGCGACGACATGACCGTGCACATCACTACCAACAACAAGGAAGCCTCATTCACAGGCAAGGGTGCCATCGCCAATGAATACATGAAATATCGTCTTTTCCCTAAGGGAGGTTCCTATCTTGAAGGCGGTTCCAACCTCAAGGCCGATTTTCCAAAGACCAAAGCCTTAGTGGACAGTTTGGCTACCATCCGCCGTCATCAGCTCAACAGCCTGAAAGGAGTGAGCGAGGAATTCAAGAAGTTGGAGAATGCCCGCATCACCGCGGATGTGCTCAACAGTTATATCTGCTATGGCTCCTATTCCCGACTGCTTGCCGGAGTGAAATCAGAGGAAGAGATGAAGCAAAAGCTCAATGGCTTCTATCAGACACTGACTGCCGATGCCCAACCTATCTATCGTGAGCTGGCCAAAGACGAGTTGATGGATGTGGCTGTGGTCAGAGACGTGATGAGCTATATCGTAGACCCTGAGATTGATGCATGCAAAGCTTGGGCTGAAGGCATCACCCTCTCGCCACGCATCAAAGAGATGTTTGAGGCAGCTGGCAAGGTGGGGATACTCCGAGAGAAAGTAGACCCGGCGACACTCGACAGCATTGTAGCATTTACCAAGAATCTGCAGAACAAAGACTTTGCCGAGGAACTGCAAGGCAAGATACAGCAAGCCAAAAAATTGATGAAGGGCAGCCCTGCCATCGACATCACCTTTACCGACGTGGACGGAAATGTCCATCATCTGTCAGAATTCAAGGGAAAGGCCATCTATCTCGACTTCTGGGCAACATGGTGTGGTCCCTGTATCCATGAGTCACCCTACTTTGAAGCCTTGAGCAAAGAATATGCCGGCAAAGACATCGTCTTCATTCCCATTTCTACCGACACCGCTCATAAAGCTTGGCTCAGTTTTCTGAAAGCGCACAAGAAAGAATTGAAGCAATACAACTGTGTGGACGAAAAGCTCCGCTCGGAGTGGGCAATCTTCTACATTCCCCGCTTCGTTCTCATCGACAAAGATTTCAACATTGTTGACGCCTATGCTCCCCGTCCATCTGAAGACGCAGCCAAGACACTCATCAACACCTTGCTATGATAGATAATTATGACACATAAATATTTCTTTTGTCTGATACTCTCATTATTATTTCAATCTTTAAGCTATGCACAAAACCATAGCTTAAGGATTGAATATAATTCTTTAATGAGAATAGTCCAAGAAAGTCCTACTCCATATCAAGCGCAACTAACATTGCAAATAGACGGAAATCAGTCGCTTTTCTATCAAAAGAATGATACGATAGAATCTATGTTCAAAGGAAATCCTCCTATCATAAGAGTTCATCCCCAGATGATCAAGAAGAACTTTCCACAAGATGGAGTATTAACTTTTAAAGATGAATTGAGCAATATCCCATTTTATTATACAGAACCGATTCCAAACTTTGATTGGGAGTTATTGGAAGAAGATTCGTTGATATGCGAGTATCCTTGCAAAAAAGCGAAAACGACATTCCGGGGAAGAACTTGGATTGTATGGTACACGGAAGAAATTCCTATTAGCGATGGACCATGGAAACTCTGTGGATTACCTGGACTCATCTTGAAGGCGACAGACACCCAAAAAGATTTTTCTTTTACCGCGTTTAAAATAAGCAATCAAGGGCCAACTCCCGGTATTACATTTTCCCTAAAAGGGTATAAGAAAACGACTCCTCAACAATATGCAAAAGACCTAACAGATTTCAGAAAAGACAGATGGGAATGGGAGGAAGCTATTACAGGCAAACGTCGCCCCAAAATAACTATAGACGATAAACCTTATACTCCACCATCTGAAACAGCGTGCCTTATGGAATACTTCGACGAAAAATAAAGATTATGAAACATCTCCTCACGATATTCTTGTTGTTCCTTCTGAATGTGACGGCTTTCGCACAGAAAGCCGCTACATTCTCGGGGCGTGTGACGGACGCCCATGGCAACCCTGTGGCATCAGCTTCCGTGATACTGATTAACGAGAAGGGAAACAACATCAAGTTTGCCAAGACCGACAAACAAGGCCATTTCAGCATCGTGCAACCCGAAGGAAAAGTGACTGCCAAATTGGCTTTTCTGTGCTTGGGCTACGCAAGACAAGAAATCGCGGTGGGGACGTTTCAAAAGGGCGACAAGCACGTAACCCTTACCGAAAAGGTGCAGCAAATCCGAGAAGTGGAAGTGACGCCAGAGGTGTTTCGCATCAAGGGCGACACCATTGCCTATTCGGTTGCAGGACTGCGTGAAAAGCAAGACCGCACCATTGAGGATGTCATCAGTCGTATTCCCGGCATCAAGGTGGATGTGACCGGACAAATATCTTATCGGGACGCTCCCATCAACAAGTTTTATGTGGACGGCAAGGACATGGCTGGTGAGAGCTATGCCATGGTGAGCAAGAACCTTTCAGCAGACAAGGTGGACAGCGTGGAAGTGTTGCAACACCATCAACCCATCAATGCCCTGCGTGGCAAAGAGTTCAGCAGTGCCGCCGCACTAAATCTTGTGTTGAAAGATGGTGTGAAACTCCATTGGACCGGCACAGGCGAAGTGGGCACCGGACTCGCTCTGCAAAAGCCCTGGGGATGGAGCCGCAAGTTGCGTTTCGTCGAAATGTATTTCGGCAACCACCTGCAAACCATCAGTCTCTACAAGCACAACAATATCGGTGAGGACGTGAGCCAAGAGGTGCGCAGTCTGACGTTTGACCAAAGCGAGCAAGGCATTCTACACAATATCGGGAGCATCGGCAGGGGACGCTACGGCTTCAACAACAGCCATCTTGCAGCCACCAACTGGTTTATCAAGACTGGCAAAGACGCCAACATCCGACTGCAAATGTCGGGATTGTTCGACAAGTCTACCTCAAACGGCTATTCCGAACGGACCTATCTCGATGTGGGCAATACTACTTTCATGACCGAGCAACGAACCGCCAACTCGTACACCAGTCGGTGGAAAGCGGAAATGGACTATACCTATAACGGTGAGAAGATGTATGTGGACAACCGGGCAAGTGGAGCTTTGGACTTCAGCCACTCCAACGCATCAACCCGCTTGAACGAAACAGAGAAATACGAGCTTGTGAAACCACACAAGCGCAACGTGTCGGACGAACTGAACATCAATCTGGCAAAAGGTAAAGACTACCGACAAGCCCTGTCGTCCTATTTCAACTATACGTTTTTGCCCGGACATGTGCGGCTGTATAATGGTTCTGACGAACAACTGGACATGAAAGCCCTGTCTTGGAAGACGGAGTATGAACAAACCGCAACGCTATTCAAGCTGTTACAGTTTCATCTGGCAGTGCGATACGACATGGAAAGCAAGAGCGAGTTCGTCGCCTACAACGACACCATGCAATCCCTGCACTACAAGAAAGATTTGATAGAGATTGTACCCAATCTTAGCTTTCACCTCGCCACAAGCGAGCAAGGAAATATGGATTTCAGTTTGAACATGCCGTTCGGGTGGATTTCACGTTCCATTCTGAACGACAAAGACCGACGTTGGTACGCTGAGCCCAATGTGTTTTTCAAATGGGAGATAGACAACTGTTGGAGTTTAAACTCCAATTACAATCACACATTCAGCCCAAGTGGCTTCTATGAGGCAAACCCCATCAGGGTCTACACCTCCTATAACTACGCCACAAGCGGCACGGGACAGAACAACTATTCCTCAGGCGACTATACATCTGCTTCCCTGTCCTATCAAAGTCCGGGCTATGGGTGGTCCACCCGCTTTGACTATTCCTACTCTGCCAACACCTACAGAACACTCTACGAGAGTGTGCTCAATCAGGGAGTGTATGTGCGCAACAATGTCAGCGACGAGAACCAGAGTGTAACCCAAAGCCTGGGTTGGAGCATCGGCAGAAACCTCCGTGCCATGCGCACCAATATATCGTTAGACTGCGACTACAAATGGAACACCTATTATATTTTATTGAATCATGTGAAGACTCCAACACACATGAAGGGGGTCAATGCCTATCTCAACATTAGGATGCGCCCCTGGAAGATATTCAATTTTGAAGAGCGAAGTTCCTTCTTTCTGAGCAAGCAGAACGCAGGAACGGACCATAGCCTTTACCGTAGTTTCCAACACACGCTCGACCTCTATTTCCAGCCAGGCATGTGGCAGTTGGCGATGAAAAATGAATGCCGACACTCTGCCGACGGATCGGAGAAATTCAGCCTCTACTCCAATGTTTCCCTTTCCTATAAAACGCAGAAATATGAATTAGGTATCAACTGCAACAACCTGTGGGGCACCAACAAGCGGGAATATCGTGCCGTCTCCGCCACAGGCAGCACCTACTCCATCACCTACTTCCGTCCACGGGAAATTCTGGCAAGCCTCATCTTCAACCTGTAAGCCCTCTCGACGCATCCTGATGGTCAAGAGCAGAAAAAGAGTGGTCTTTTATTTTGCCGTGTCTGCCTTTTAGTGTAACTTTGCATAAAAATCACTATGGACATCATCAACTTTAGCGACACAGACTCCATCATGGGGCTTTATATGTCGGAAATCCGAGACAAGGAATATCAGCAAAACAGACTTCTCTTTCGCAACAACATCATGCGCATCGGCGAAATGGAAGCTTTTGAAATCAGCAAGAAACTCTCTTTTGTGAAAAAACAAGTGCAGACACCGCTCGGCACAAGCGAGGTGCGTGTGCCTGAAGACGATGTGGTCATCGCCACCATCTTCCGTGCGGGTCTTCCATTCCACACCGGATTTCTCAATGTGTTCGACCATGCGGGCAATGCCTTTGTGAGTGCCTATCGTGCCTATACCGACGAGGCGCACACCGAGGTGGGCATCCATGTGGAATATCTTGCCACCCCCAACCTCGACGGAAAAACGCTCATCATCGTCGACCCGATGCTTGCCACTGGCGGTTCTATGGAGTTGGGCTACAAGGCTTTCCTCACCAAGGGCACACCCAAACATGTGCATGTGGCTTGTGTCATCGCCACTCCCGAAGGCATCGAACACGTGAAGAAGACCTTCCCCGACGAGACAACCACCATCTGGTGTGGAGCCATCGACCCAGGCATGAACGAGCATAAATATATTGTGCCCGGATTTGGCGATGCCGGTGATCTCTGCTACGGAGAAAAATTGTAATCGGCATGGACATCTCGGCAGACGAGCTCTTCGACCGGGTCCTTGAAGTCATCCAAAAGGAGAAAGACGTTGATGTGAACAGGATGATGCACGAGACACTTGTGCTCGCCTGCCACGAGGCCATCAAGGACACGAAACAGGCTTTCGGCAATCTCTTCTCACAGGTGGACTTTCTCTGCAAAGTCCACCACATTCACGTTCGCGACATTGTTGCCATCCAGCAGATGCGCCGTAACTCAAACCACTCGTTGCCATTGTCTCACGAGGATTTGATGTACGATGCAAGAGCTTTGTGCATCTTCATTTCTGCCGTCTTCTCCACCGCCATCCCCTCCCGTCTTGTCGGGAAGATTCCCGTTGAGCCACGTCCCTATTCTGGATTGGGAGCCATTGACATCCGCTGTCTGCGCTGTATTGTCAAGACGGTGGATATGCCCTATTTCATCGTGGAGGTCGACCACGATGGTGGAGACAACCTGAAGGTGGACTGCACAGCCCCCCACTTTGCCTACTTGACTCACGTTTTGAAAACGGGTATGCAGCTCAATCTGCTCGACTGCCATGTGGACAAGGCCGATCCCAACCATCCCCTGCTCATCCCCACATTCATTGTGGTGGAGCCTGATTTTCTGTTGGACATCAGCAGCATCGCTGCTTGCTTCACCGACTTTGGCCATCATCCGTTGCTCTATGTGTTCAACCAACTGAAGCCCAAAGCCAACACCCAGCCCATCCTGCTCGGTAACTTTGCCGGCAGTGCCCTCGACGACATCATCAACAGCCACGACATCAACGACTATGATTTCTCCGACACCCTGCGCAACAATTTCCATGAGAAAGCGCTGGAGTTTTCCGTCTGTTCGCCCTTTGACAGCCGCCGGTTCAAGGACGATGCCGCCAAGCAAGTGGCCAACCTCAAACTGACCGTCGACGAACTGTTCCGCCAATACAAGCGGGAGAAGGCCATCTTGGAGCCTTCTTTCGTCTGTGAGAGCCTCGGCATACAAGGCCGTGTCGACTTGATGACCACCGACATGGAACTGCTTGTGGAGCAGAAATCAGGCAAGAACTGGAACATTGAGCGCCAACAGCAAAATGCGTATGGCAGCAAACAGTTGGAAAACCACTATGTCCAACTGCTGCTCTACTATGGCGTGCTGAGATATAATTTCCGGTTGGGCAACAACAAAGTGGACATCCGGCTGCTCTATTCCAAATATCCCCCCGAACAAGGACTGATGGTCGTGTCTTTCTATCAGAAACTCTTTCTAGAGGCCATCCGCTTCCGCAACCAAGTGGTGGCGTTCAACTATTGGGTAGGCAAGAACGGATTGGATCCCATCCTCCCCCAATTCACACCGGACACGCTGAACGTGAACAAGGTAGACTCTTCTTTCTATCATCAGTATATCTTGCCCGAACAAGAGCGCATCCTGCAACCCCTCCAGTCACTCTCCCCCTTGGAACGGCATTACTTCTGCCGCATGTATGACTTTGTCAACATGGAGCAGATTATCAGCAGAGTGGGCAACAGCGACGGACACTCCTACAATGGCGCCGACGCTTGGAATGTTCCACTCGAAGAAAAGCGGGAAAGCGGCAACATCTATATCGGACTGACCATCACCGCCAAGCATCGGAGCAACGAATACAATGGCTATGACACCATTGAACTGGCAGTGCCCGACCAAGGCGAGGACTTCCTGCCCAACTTCCGGCAGGGCGATATGGTGTATCTCTATAGTTACACTAAAAAGGATACACCGGACATGCGCCATGCCATTCTCTTCAAGGGTTATCTCACCGAGATACACCACGACAAGCTCACCGTCCACCTCTGCGACGGCTTGCAGAATCCTGACATTCTGGAAGCCACATTGCTCTATGCCATCGAGGCTTGTAAAGGCAATACTGGCTCCTCGGCAATTGGCTCGCTCTACCAGTTTGTCACCTCTGCCCTCTCACGCAAGCAGTTGCTCTTGGGACAGCGTCCACCCGAGCGAGACTGCAGTCTCATGCTGTCACGGAGCTACAACCCCAACTACGACCCCATTCTCTTGCAAGCCAAGCAAGCCAGGGACTATTATTTGTTGGTGGGCCCTCCCGGCACAGGAAAGACCTCCATGGCCCTAAGATTCATGGTCGAAGAGGAACTGACCGATGCAGGAAGCTCGCTGTTGCTCATGTCCTACACCAACCGTGCCGTGGACGAAATCTGCGAGATGCTCTCCGACGCAGGCATCGAATACATCAGAATTGGCAACGAATACAGCTGTGCCCCCCGCTTCCGCTCCCGATTGCTGTCCAGCATCACTGCGGAGATGACCAAACTTGCAGACATCAAGCGGATGATCACCGAAGCGAGAGTCCTTGTCGGCACCACAGCCACCATGATGTCCCGCCAATACCTTTTCCGCCTCAAGCAGTTCTCGCTCGCCATCATCGACGAGTCGAGCCAGATATTAGAGCCCGACCTCATCGGACTGTTGGCTGCCCATAGCGACAGAGACTGCCAAGAGCTCGCCATCCGCCGCTTCGTGCTCATCGGCGACCACAAGCAGTTGCCCGCCGTGGTGCAGCAGAGTGTGGCGTCGTCAACTGTCGACGACCCATTGCTCCAAGCCATCCACCTCGACGACTGCCGCAACTCGCTTTTTGAGCGTCTCATCAAGACAGAGCGGTCGGCAGGACGCACCGACTTCATCGGCACCCTCCGCAAGCAAGGTCGCATGCACCCCGACATTGCGGATTTCCCCAATCGCATGTTCTACCGGCGGGAGCAACTGCAGCCTGTGCCTTGTCCGCATCAGGAAGAGACCTCACTTCACTATGATGCCATGTCGCTCGACAGCACCGATGATCTGTTGAAAAGCCAACGGATGATCTACATAGAGAGTCCCTTCTGCAAGCGCCCCAACCTGTCGGAGAAAGTCAATCCTGCAGAGGCGGACATCGTTGCCGACCTTGTCCGTCGCATCCACCGTTTCTATGGTAGCCAGTTTGATGCCGACAAGACCGTGGGAGTCATCGTGCCCTACCGCAACCAGATTGCCATGATACGCAAGCGGTTGGAACAACTTGGCATACCTGCCCTCAGTGCCATCACCATCGACACGGTGGAGCGCTACCAAGGTTCGCAGCGCGATGTCATCATCTATTCGTTCACCGTGCAAAACCACTACCAGTTAGGTTTTCTTGCCGGCAACCGTTTTGAGGAAGATGGCCATGTGATTGACCGCAAACTGAACGTGGCGATTACCCGTGCCCGCAAGCAGATGATCATCACAGGCAACCGTTCCATCCTCTCTGCCGACCCCATATTCCACAGCCTCATCTCCTACATTGAAAGCCATTCACCTGCCCAATAAAGAAAAGGCTATGCATGGTGGACTTCCTCAATGTCGGTAAAGATTAGCAATCATAAATTGAAGGTGCGGGCGCTGCCTGCCTTTAGCTCCACTTTGTTCCATTCGCCCTGATAGCCCACTTGCACTTGGACAGTCTGGTCTATCTTTGACGTGAGCGTCACAGAGCATTTCCCGTCTTTCCATGCCAAACGGTCGCAATGGATGCCGCCACGGAGCGCCATGCCACAAATCTCGCCACTGCGCCATGCCTTAGGACAAGCCGGAAGAAGAGTGATCTGCCCAAGGTCGGAATAGGCGAGCATGTCCATCACTATCGTGGGATAAGCACCACTCATGTCGGTATTGAAAATCTTATGAGGATCGTGCGTAGTCATCAGATTGTTGTTGAAATAGTTCTCACCCGCCATCTTCAGCATCTCAAATGCCGTCTCCCCGTCGCCAACAGCACAAGTGGGGAAGGCCAGCTGGGAAAGGCCGAATGCCATCACCCCACCATTCTTGTCGGTGCGCCGATAGTCCAAACGGCTGTGTATGGCCCGGCGCACACCTTCGACCAATGCGGGATTTGACATGATTTCTGGGTCATGACGATAGTAGAGACCAATGAGATGGGAGGCATGGCGGTGTTGATGGTTGTCGCTCAGGTCCCGCCAAGTCCATTCTCTCAGTTCTCCGTCACTGTTCAATGTGTATGCCGGCATATCCGCCAGCATCTTCTCCCACACAGGTATCTTGTCACCATTCACTCCCAGATGGCGACTCGCGGCGAGGAGATCACGCAATAGTGCTTTGGCAACGGCTATGTCCATAGTGGCATTGACACAGGCTTGGCTCTTGCTGTTACCAGGATGGTTCTCGGGAGAATAAGAGGGATTGAACACCCACTTGCCGTCTGCCCCGCGAATGAGGAAATCTTCGTAGAAAGCGGCAGCCTCGGTCATGAAGGGCAATGCCCGCTCACGCAGGAACCGCTCGTCCAGGGTGTAGAGATAATAATCGTAGTAGAAGAGGGAATACCATGCCGCACCAGCAGTCCAGAAGGTCATGGGCCAAGTGGCGTCAAACTCGTTGTCGTAGCCTTGCAGGCAGACATGGGAAGGGATATGGATGCCTCGACATTTGAAGAGAATGCGGGCATTGGTGCGGTAATAGTCCATCTGCGACTCCAACTTGTCGAACAGCGAGAGCATCAACTCAGGAGTGTTGGCGGCAAGATAGTGTGACACGGCAGTGGGCAGGTTGCCGTTGGTGGTGTAGTCGCCTGCCCAAGGTGGCGTCATCGTGGCACTCCAGATACCTTGCAAGTTGGGAGGATTGATGCCTGTGGCAGAGATGATGTTGTAGCGGGCGGCATTAAAGAGGCGCTCCACCACCCTATCGTCGGCTCCTCCTTTGGCAAGCAGGGCCTCGGATGACAAGGCGGTGGACGAAGAAGTGTCGCCATTGAGCCGAAGGCTCACCCTGTTCATCAGTCCGGCATGCAAGGGAATATGGCGGGAGAGCAGCGTGGAATAGTCGGCAGACAACTGTTGCAGCCGACTGCCAAACAGTTCTGCCGGTGTCTGGTCCATCGTTTTGACAGGCGCCACCTCTGAAAGCAAGGTCACGCTCTTGGCTCCCGAGATGACCAGCTTGCCGTCTTTCACCTTGGCAGCTCCGCCCTCACGGACCACCCTTACCATGCCTTCATAGCCACTATAGCCACCTTTCCAGGGTGTGGCATACCATACCCTACCAGTCAGTTGGTCCAAGAAGACTCCTTTTTCATATCTCTTGATGTTCAGGCTGTCGTTGAGGGCAAACTTCACCTTGCGTTTGGGGTCGAATGTGTCGATGAGCGCAAGGTCGAGCACAAGGTTTACCCGGCCTTTCTCCGCAGAGATTTCCGTCACCGCCACATTGTCCCGGCGAGACACGAAACTCCGTCTCATGAACTTGCCGCGCTTGTCGGTCCAACATACGCGGATCTCGCCAGTGGCAAAGTCCACGCTCCTGGAATAGTCTGAATAGGGCAACGTCTTTTCTTGGAGCGACAGTTTGAAAGCGGGAACAAAAAGGTCGGAATGGCGCTTGTTGCCAAATCCGTCGGCATGGGAGATGTCGACCATGAAGCGGGATGCCTCGTCATATTTTCCGTCGAGCATCATCTGCTGGATCTTGCGCAGATGGTTGCCTTGCGAGGGAGGAGTGAAGGGCTCGTGCACTGGAAGAAACAGATTGGTGTGGTTGAGCACAATGGTTTCGTCATCGGGGCGCCCTGCGACCATGATACCTTGGATGCCATTGCCCGACACCAGATATTGTTCCCATGTTTGGGCAGGTTGTTCACTATAGAAGCCGTTTTCCGGCATGTGGTTTACGGCTGCCATCATCTGGAGAGTCGTGGCAGCAAGTAGTAGGGTCAGATATTTTTTTGTTTTCATTGGTAGGGTTATTGTTTATGCAAAGATAGTGCAAACGAGAGAAGAACGAAATGAATTCATTCATTTTTTCTTCCGAGGGCAGCCTATCTTATGCAAAGATAGTGCAAACGAGCGGAATACAAAACAAATCTATTTGTTTTTCTTCCCGAGTGCAGCCCCTCTTATTTAAAACCTGCACCATAGCCGTCATGCTCGAGGATTGGTAACTTCGGCTATTGAACACACTGTCCACACGCATTGAACGGGGCGTCTGAGCCTTGACGAGGAAGACACAGAACAATAACAAAATGATTGTATTTAATTTGTTCATCTCAATTTCGGTAATTATTAGAAATAGCCATTATTCTTCGCACATACGACAAAGCCGAGTAGACACATCAATAAAAATGGAGAAAATACGAGCCAAAGCATGCTCCATTTGCACTTCCTGCCATACTTCCTTCTGGCATGCAATAGCATTCTTATAAGTTTTCGGTTTCTACCAAATAATAGATAAAACAAGATTCCCGCAAGCACAATATATAATAATATCATAGAAATCAGAAACAACGAATTGTAATCTAACAACCTAATAATTTCGGCAGGAATCGGTATGGCTATACCTGCAAGATGTAATAGCATTATGATGTCTCCTATAAG
>JBNMIE010000019.1:0-30060 GCA_050873125.1 Prevotella sp. | reverse complement strand
CAAGCATGCTGTAAAGCCCCCAATGAAGGAAGATGCCGAACTTGTCGTCTTGGAACTCCTTACGGGAGGCGAGATTCTCGGCAGAAGGTTGGTAACTTTGTGCCACAGGCACAGTCTTGTCAGGTTGGGATTGGACGGCCGATGGCAAGCTAAGCGCCAACAGTACCGCAGGTATCAGTTTTTTCATCATGCGCACAAAGTTAATGCAAAAGGACGATATGGCAACATTTTTCTGTGATTTTCTTGCCCAAGACTATAAAAAAGGGTATCTTTGCAACGATAGGATGCCTATCTTGTCAATCTATCGAATGACAGTATTATGTTAAGACGCACTTACATCATATTCATATTGGCGATATTGTCCACGCTTCAGCTCACAGCGAACTCTGTGGACAACAAGACCATCAGCCTTCCACAAGGAACTGTGGAGGGCGTTCTCAGTAATGGCTTTCGCTATATCATCAAATCAAATTCCCAACCACGACATTCCATGGAAATGCGGCTTCTCGTGCATGCGGGTTCGCTTCAAGAAAGCGATGTTCAAAAAGGCAGCGCCCATTTCATCGAGCACATCGCTTTCGACGGCACCGAGCATTATCCTGGCAACGCGTGGATCGATTTCTTCGAGCGCCTTGGCATGAAGCGGGGCCCCGACTTCGGCGCATTCACCGACTTTGACCACACCACCTATTGGCTGTCACTTCCCGTGGCGGACATGGGCTACCATGTGATGAACAGCACGTTGCTCGCCCTGCGCGACATCTTAAGCTGCATCTCTTTTGACACAAGAGAAATCGAGAAAGAGCGGAGAAACATCATTGACGAGCTGCACGGATACACACCAAGCGACGTGTTCCTGCCGCTGAAAAACGGCAAGGGACGACATGCCAACCGTCCGCCTCTCGGCAAGGAAAGCGATTTCCGGACACTCACCCGCGAAAACCTGATCAAGTACTACAAGAAATGGTATCTGCCCCGCAATGCCTGCCTTGTGGTCGTAGGCGATGTCGACACCGAAGACATGAAAAAGCGAATACAGACCATCTTCAGCGAAGTGGAAACCGGAACACCCGCTGTCGTTGGAAAATATCCGCTCAATTATAAAAAGGGTGTGACGCTTTACGAGAGCCGCGGAAAAGGCAGCAACTCACAACTGGAATTTATCATTCTGCATCCCCATACCGTGGCCAACAACCTGGCATCCGAAGTGTTCAAGGAACAGCTCGACTTGCTGATTTTCTCCCTAAACAAGCGCATGGAGGACCAAGCTATCCAAGGAGTCATCACCAACTCACAGTATGAGACGACGGACAAAGACCACTTCTCCATCGCCGTTGGAGGAAAGACCAAGAAGATGCTCAAAAAGCGCATGAACCGTGTGCTCGCCTTGTTGGGGAAAATTGCCGGAAACGGATTCTATAAAGTGGAAACTGCCGACAGAGCGGCTCTGTGGGATGAAAGTCTCAGCATAGACACCGCTGGGATGACGTCAGCCAAATGGTGCGACCGCTTCAGCGAGTATGTCGTTCTGGGGGAACGGCAAGTGTGTGACAGCGCAGAAATGACTTATGTCAAGGATAAGGTCGGGGCAACGGATAACGCCCAGATGCAGAATATTCTCAACGACATTCTCAACAAGGGAAAAGAAACACTGCTTGTTGCCTATAAAAACAATGCGGGGGCAACCGAGGTGTTCAGCGAGAAAGAGTTTCACCAGCTCTACCTGCGCGGACTCTCCGCCCATCTCTCCGGCTACACCTATAAACGAGCCGATGTCCCACAAGAAAATATGACAGACATTCCCCTATGCCTGCGCGCCACACACGCTGACGCCATGGACAAGGTGAACAGGGTGAAAGTGTATGACGAAATCAGAGCCAAGGAATACATACTTGACAATGGGCTGAAGATCATCCTCCGCCCCACCAGCGAAAAAGACTCAATCCTTCATCTGGCTCTCATCGGACGAGGCGGCACATCCGACCTTGACACCCAGTCGTATCCGCTGCTGCAAGACGCCGTCAACCTGGTGGACATGGGCGGACTGGCTCATGTGAGTAGTGATTCGCTCCTGGAAGCCATGCACGATGCCAATCTGACCTTGAGCGTAAGAATGGGACAATATTGGCACAAGCTTCGCGCTTCGGCTCCCATCAAGATGGCACAAGTGTTGATGAACTTGGCATATGAGAAAATCACCGCACCCGGCAGGGCTTACGAGGCCTTTGAGGACGTGCGCAGTCAAATCATGCAGAGTTTTGACAACGAGCGCCTGCTCACACCGCTGATACAACATGACGCTGACCAAATCATGTTGCACAGGATTGACTCGCTTTGCTGCAACACTCCGGTGACAAACAGGAAGATGAGAAAGGAAGACATGGACAAGTTCAACCTGGACGACATCACGGACTACTACATTTCCCTGTTCAGCAACCCACAGCGAAAGACTCTGATTCTCACTGGAAATTTCCAATCAGACCAGATTCTCAAAACAGCCGTAGCGACATTCTCCCGATTGCGACACACCCCAAGCATGGGAACCATCACCGACACACCGAGCAAGATGCCGCAGACACCCTACCAGGAATTTTTCGCCAACGACAGTGCAAAGCAACTGGTGCTCAACTACATCTTCCCCGGCAACTACGTACCGGGACTGCGGCAAACGGTCATCATGCAACTCATGCGCAGCATCCTGCAAGACAGAATAGACAAGGTCTTGCGTGACCAACTGAACATCTCGCACGACGCTTTCGCAGCCGTGAGCTTTAAAGGGGAGCCACAGAAGAATTATTACTTCTGGCTCACCATCAACACCAAGGACGAAAACCGAGACAAGGCCATCCAAGCCGTAAAAGACATCGTGACGGACTTGCAGACCCATGCCGTCGACGAGGTGGAATTGAAGAAACTGAAAATGTCGTTTCTTGTCAGCAGACGTAGGGCACTGACAGACGATGTGCCCGTGGAATGGGAGAACACCTTTGTGAATCTCATACAAAACCATGAGACTCTGGAAGAAATCAATGGGTTCACACAGTGTCTACGAAACATCTCTGCGGAAGACATCAGACAAGGATTCAACGACTACCTGCGCCCTGAACGCATGGCGTTGCTCTCCAAAGGGAAACCTCTCCAAAGCAAAAAGACGATATGAAATCATTACTGACCACCCTGTGCCTCTCCCTGTTCGTCGCGGCGAAAGCCCTTGCGATGAATCCGTACTTGCCATTATGGGAACACATCCCGGATGGAGAGCCTTATGTGTTTGACGACCCGGATCGTCCTGGGTACAAAAGAGTCTACATCTACGGCTCACACGACATGCTCAAGACGCAATATTGCGGAACGAATCTGGTGGTGTGGTCAGCTTCCGTCGACTCGCTCGACAACTGGAGATATGGTGGCGTCATCCTCAGTGTCACCCAAGACGCACAAGGGCAACCGCTTCATAAAGACGGACGAGGCGATGTGCTTTATGCTCCCGATGTGGCAGTGGTGACATTGCCCAACGGGAAAAAGAAGTATTATCTCTACCCCAACAACCAAGAAAGCGGACGCAATGGAATGGTGGCAGTATCCGACCGACCCGACGGTCCATTCAAAGTCATCAACTGGAGCAAGAGCAATCCTCGCAACAATGACGGCATACTGGGCTTTGACCCGGCAGTGTTTGTCGACGACGACGGACGCGTCTATGGATATTGGGGATTCGGCACGTCTTGCGCCGCAGAATTAGACCCGAAGACCATGGCCACCGTCAAACCCGGAACCCGGATTGTAGAAAATCTTGTGTCGGGCTTCAAGCAAGAGGGGATCTTCCGATTTTACGAAGCTTCGTCGATGCGCAAAATCAAAGACAAATATGTGCTGATTTACAGTCGTTGGACGGCCGATGGTGAATTCGGTCTTCCCGCCTCCAACTATACGCTTGCCTATGCCTATAGCGACAATCCGTTGGGACCCTTCACCTATGGAGGGACCATCATTGACTGCCGAGGACGGGACACAGATGCCAACAACTCTCCCATGGTGACCGCCACACCTAACGGCAACACGCATGGGAGCATCGCCGAAATCAATGGAAAATGGTATGTGTTCTTCCATCGGCAGACCGGCACCTCGGAATATGCCCGCCAAGCCATGGTCGCTCCCATAGAAGTAAATGTAGAAAAAGGACCTGGAGGAAAGGTTTCTATCTCAGAGGCGGAATATACATCAGAAGGATTCGAGACGGAAGGCCTTGACCCCTTGAAAACTTATCCCGCAGCCATCGCCTCGCACTTCACCGGCCCCACCCCAGCCTATCAGAAATATCCAACGATGCACTATACAGGGCCTTATTTCAGTCCAGTATATATGGTGGACCACACCATAGAGCATCCGTATGCCAACGACATCAACTTCAACCCCGTGGTCAACAACGTTGACGGCTCGATTTTAGGCTATAAGTATTTCAACTTCACCACCTTGCATGGCTGCAAGAACATCCGTCTTTCCTTAGACCTGATTCCGGGGAAAGTCGACGGTGTCATCAAGGTCTACACGCAAGCACCCTGGAAAGGAAAGCCTAAACCTATCGGCACGCTTTCGGTTGCTGCGGACAAGAGCAAGCACATGGTAACACGAGAAATCAAGTTGAAAGGAATGAAGAAGATGACTGGCAAGCACCCCCTTTATCTGACCTTCTCTTCCGCAGAAAAAGGCAAGTCTGTGTGCACGCTCATCAGACTGCGTTTCGTGAAATAGGAAGAACATAATACACAAAAAATACCCTTGGAAATACATTGCGTATCATCCAAGGGTATTTTTATGTTCTATTCTTGGTTAAGCCAAGGAACAACCATTGGGGTTATTCCCATTCGATGGTTGCTGGTGGCTTTGAGGAGATGTCATAGCAAACGCGGTTGACACCCTTCACCTTATTAATAATTTCATTGCTCACCTTCGCCATGAAGTCATAAGGAAGATGTGCCCAGTCAGCAGTCATGGCATCGGTAGAAGTCACGGCACGAAGAGCGACAGGATGCTCATAAGTGCGTTCGTCTCCCATCACACCCACAGAGCGTACGGTGGAGAGGAGCACGGTTCCTGCCTGCCAAATCTGGTCGTAGAGCGACACTTCAATTTCGCCATTCTGCATATTGGCAGGAACACCTGCCGCCAACACACGACGAGCCTCCTCGCCACTAAGCTTCACCTTGTATTCACGGAGTCCGCGGATATAGATATCATCGGCATCCTGAAGGATGCGCACTTTCTCTGGAGTGATGTCGCCCAAAATGCGGACAGCAAGACCTGGACCAGGGAAAGGATGACGGGTGATGAGATGCTCGGGCATGCCCAACGAACGGCCCACACGGCGAACCTCATCCTTGAAGAGCCACTTGAGGGGCTCGCACAACTGAAGATTCATCTCCTTGGGCAGACCGCCTACATTGTGATGGCTCTTGATGACCTTGCCCGTGATGTTGAGAGACTCAATGCGGTCGGGATAGATAGTGCCCTGGGCAAGCCATTTGGCTCCTGTCTGCTTCTTAGCCTCGGCATTGAACACCTCGACAAAGTCGCGACCGATAATCTTACGCTTCTGCTCAGGATCGCTCACACCGGCAAGATCAGCGAAGAATTTTGCTGAAGCGTCCACACCGATAACGTTGAGACCCAAGCCCTCATAATCTTTCATCACATCGCGGAACTCGTTCTTGCGAAGCATGCCATGGTCTACAAAGATACAAGTGAGATTCTTGCCGATAGCCCGATGGAGCAACACGGCAGCAACACTGGAATCCACACCGCCGGAAAGACCGAGGATAACCTTGTCGTCGCCCAATTGAGCTTTCAACTCTGCCACCGTGGTGTCGACAAACGAGTCGGCACTCCAGTTCTGCTTGCTACCACAAATGTCTACCACGAAATTCTTGAGGAGCTGGGTGCCCTGGAGAGAGTGGAACACCTCAGGATGGAACTGCACAGCCCAAACGGGTTGCTTGGTGGACGCAAAGGCAGCAAACTTGACATTGGCTGTCGAAGCGATGCACTTGTAGTCTTCAGGAATGGCGGTGATGGTGTCGCCATGACTCATCCACACTTGCGAATTTTCCACAAAACCCTTGAAGAGCGGATTCTCGGCATCAAAGTGCTCGAGATTGGCACGTCCATACTCACGAGAGTCGGCAGCCTCCACTTTTCCCCCATTGGCAAAAGAGAGGTATTGCGCACCATAGCAGATGCCCAACACAGGGATACGACCTATGAACTGGGTCAGATCCACCTTGAACGCCTCTTTGTCATGGACAGAATAAGGCGATCCGCTGAGGATGACTCCAATGACTGAAGGATCGTCCTTAGGGAACTTGTTGTAGGGAAGAATTTCGCAGAAGGTGTCGAGCTCGCGCACACGACGGCCGATAAGCTGCGTGGTCTGCGAACCAAAATCGAGGATTATAATCTTCTGTTGCATTACTTTTGATATTAATGATTATGATTAATGTTTATTTCATTCATAAAGGTCTCTGCCTGGGCCAGCGTGTCCAACTTTCCTACATCCATCAACTTGAGATCGGATTTCAAATATCCTCGGATATCCGCATGGGCACAAGCATTGAGATAGAAATCGATGATGCCGAATTTGTCGGGAAAAGCCTCCATCAACGGGAACAATCGAGGGGAGAAAAGATGAATGCCGGAAAAGGCATAGCGGTGGCAGCGCGACACATCAAGATCAGAGAAAGGACTGCGCACCTCGCCTGTCTCCACATTGGTCCAACCGACCAAGCGCATGTCATCGTCGAAGAGCAGGTATCGCTTGGTCTTCCGCTCACTGACAAGGAGGGTGGCATCATAGTTGACATGCAGGTCGTAGAAAGCACGCAAGTTGACATTGCTCAGAATGTCGACATTGTGTATCAGAATGGGGCGGTCGGAAAAGAACAGCGACTGCGCTTTCTTAAGACCACCACCCGTATCAAGCAATGCGTCCGACTCGTCCGAGATGCGGATGTCCATTCCGAAGTTGTCGTTTGCAGAAAGATATTCCTTTATCTTCCCGGCAAAATGATGCACATTGACCACTATCCTTTCTGCTTGAGCCTCCTTGAGAAGAGCTATCACATGTCGAAGCAGAGGTTGTCCGCCCACAGGAACAAGCGCCTTGGGCATCGTGTCGGTCAAAGGTTTCAAACGGGTGCCGAGGCCCGCCGCAAAAATCATTGCTTGCATATCATTTTCTTGTATGTGTGACATAACTGACCACAAAGTTACGACATTTATTTGAGAAACTACTAAAAACTGAATAAAAACATCTTGAACGGAAAAATTTGACCCAAGTCAAAAAATGATAGTGCATTTGGCAAGTTCAATAAATATTCGTAATTTTGCAGCCGTTTACAGGATAAAATTAAAGCACAAATAATTATGTTGAAAGAAAAAGCAGGTGAAGTGGCAGGCAAAGTTTGGAATTACCTGCACGACAACGAAAATCAAGATTTGAAAACGCTCAAGAAAGCCATCGGCGAAGACGACGCTGACCTCTTTATGGCCATCGGCTGGCTGCTCAGAGAAAACAAGATTGTAGGCGATAACGGCAAATTCAACTTGAGATAAGTATTTAAAATTAATTAAAAAAAGTACGTCATAAGCCCTAAAGAAGACTTATAACGTACTTTTTTCGTATCTTTGTGCTTATATTTTTTCGATTATAAGTACATAACAAGTAAACTACAGATGGACCATATTAGAAATTTCTGTATCATCGCACATATTGACCATGGCAAGAGTACCCTTGCCGACCGAATGTTGGAATATACTAAAACCATAAAAATCACTGAAGGACAAATGCTCGACGACATGGACTTGGAGCGCGAACGCGGCATCACCATCAAAAGCCATGCCATCCAGATGGAATACACATCAGAAGGAGAAAAGTATATTCTCAACCTCATCGACACTCCAGGACACGTGGACTTTTCCTACGAGGTGTCCCGAAGCATCGCTGCGTGTGAGGGTGCATTGCTTGTAGTGGACGCCACACAGGGTGTGCAGGCACAGACCATATCCAATCTCTATATGGCCATTGACCATGACCTGGAAATCATTCCGGTCATCAACAAGATAGACATGCCAAGTGCCATGCCCGACGAGGTGGAAGACGAGATCATAGACCTCATCGGCTGCGACCGTGCCGACATCATTCGTGCCTCAGGCAAAACCGGCGAGGGCGTGGACCAGATTCTCGAAGCCGTGGTGAAGAGAATTCCCCACCCGAAAGGTGACGACAAAGCGCCTTTGCAGGCTCTCATCTTCGACAGTGTATTCAACTCGTTCCGTGGCATCATCGCCTATTTCAAGATTGAGAATGGATGTATCCGCCAGGGAGACAAGGTGAAATTCATCAACACTGGAATGGAATACACCGCCGATGAAGTGGGTGTTCTCAAAATGGACATGGTTCCCAAGAAGGAGCTGCACACCGGCGAGGTAGGCTACATTATCAGTGGTATCAAGGATGCCACTGAAGTAAAGGTGGGCGACACCATCACACACACCGCCCGTCCTGCGGAAAAAGCCATCGAGGGTTTCCAGGAAGTGAAGCCCATGGTGTTTGCCGGTGTCTACCCTATTGACCCATCGGACTATGAAAATCTGAGAGCCTCCCTTGAAAAACTGCAGCTCAACGATGCCTCCCTGACATTCTCTCCTGAGTCATCCGTGGCCTTAGGTTTCGGATTCCGTTGCGGATTCCTCGGTCTGCTCCACATGGAAATCATCCAGGAGCGTCTGGACCGAGAGTTCAACATGGACGTGATCACGACTGTCCCCAACGTGTCCTATATGGTGTATGACAAGCATGGCAACGTGAAAGAGGTGCACAATCCGTCTGGACTACCCGACCCGACGATGATCGACCACATCGAAGAGCCTTATATCAAGGCGTCAATCATCACCACTGCCAATTTCATCGGCCCTATCATGACGCTTTGCCTCGACAAACGAGGCGAGTTGATTGACCAACAATATGTGAGCGGGAACCGAGTGGAACTGCATTTCATGCTGCCATTGGGAGAAATCGTGATAGACTTCTACGACAAGTTGAAGTCCATCTCCAAAGGATATGCTTCGTTCGACTACCATATCGACAGTTTCCGCCCCTCCAAGTTGGCAAAACTCGACATTCTGCTCAATGGAGAACCGGTGGACGCATTGTCGACCCTCACCCATCAAGACAACGCCGTGACCTTCGGCCGCCGTATGTGTGAGAAACTGAAAGACCTCATTCCCCGTCAGCAGTTTGATATAGCCATCCAGGCAGCCATCGGCGCCAAGATTGTGGCACGCGAGACTATCAAGTGTGTACGCAAGGATGTGACGGCAAAATGCTATGGCGGTGACGTGAGCCGAAAGCGCAAGCTCCTCGAGAAGCAGAAGAAGGGCAAAAAGCGCATGAAGCAAATCGGCAATGTGGAAGTGCCACAGAAGGCATTCCTCGCCGTGCTGAAACTTGACTAACCGTTTGAAAAAGATAATATTATGAAAGAGATGCAGAACACCACTCGCGACATAGCCCGCGAGTTGGCACGCAAGTACAGCACCATGACACACGACGAACTCGACATTCTCGAGAGTGTGTTGGTGCCCATGAAGTTCGCCAAGAATGAGATGATTCTCAAGACGGGCGAAGTGTGTCGCAATATCTATTATATAGACCGGGGACTGATTCGCCAGTTCTATTTCAAGAATGGCAAAGAGGTGACCGAGCATTTGGGCGTCGACCACTCCATATTCATGTGCATCGAGAGTCTGTTCAGAGAGGAGCCTACCCGTCTGCAAGTAGAGGCGCTCGAGCAGACCATCATCTATGCACTGCCGAAAGAGAAACTCGAGGAGGTGGCACTGCACAATGTGAACATCCAGATTCTGTATCGCAAGATTCTCGAAGAGAGCCTCATCCTGTCACAGATTCATGCCGACTTGGTGCGGTTTGAGAGTGCGCAGGACAAGTATAAGAAGCTCTGCAAAAGCTCACCGCAGATTGTGCTGCGCGCACCACTGGTCTATATTGCCAGCTACTTACAGATGACTCCCGAGACACTCAGCCGTGTACGTTCGGCTACACTCATAGAATAAGCAAGAAAGGAACAAAAGATAGACATGAAAAAGATTTTGCTTTTGGCACTTGCCGTGGCAACGCTCGCCGCTTGCAAGCACGAATCCATTGAAGACCGGGCTGCGAGAGAAGCAAGAGAATATACGTTGAAGAATTGTCCTACTCCTGTTCGTGACTACTCCAGAACAGACAGCATGGCTTTCGACAAGTCGACCCGGACACTCTCTTATTATTACTCGCTGGTCAACGAAGCGGACAATGAGAAGGTCATCAGCCTCAACAAGGATAAGATGCACCAAAGTCTGCTCAACGGCATCATCAACGCCACCAACATGAAAGCCTACAAGGATGCAGCCTTCACATTCCGATATGTGTATCATTCCGGCTCCAATCCTTCAAAAGTTTTATACGAAGCTACATTCACAAAAAAGGATTACGGCATCTGACCGTAATCCTTTTTCATTTATTATCTATGGGGGTTGGGGTGTCATTTACCCAAATCGATTTCTTTATATGCGACACGCTGTCTGCGCCAAGTGTAGACGACATGCAATTTTCCATCTTTTCCCTGAATGATTGACGGATAACTGTACTGGCTGATAGGACTGTCTTCAAGATTCATCAACTTGGTCCAATGCACACCGTCACGACTCTCGGCAAGACTCAGTGGAGTGCGCACTCCTTTTGAGGTGCCAGGAAGAATGCCAAAATCGTTGTAGACCAAGACATGACGTCCATCCTTCAAGGTTACTGCATCTGTGCCCGAATTGTTGTTGGGCAGTTCGGTCAGTTCCACATCGCTCCAGGTGTCGCCATTATCACGACTCCAAGATGTGGCAAGTTTGCCGTTGCGGGTGCGGCAAAGCACTTGCAGACGCCCATCCTTGTGTTTCAGTATTGAGGGTTGGATGCAAATGATGTCTTTCTTCTTGGCGTCAGGTTTCAAGAGGTCTACACTTGGTATCTCCTGCTTTGCCTTGATCGGACCCACATATTTCCATTCTTTGGTTTTCATATCCAGTATTTCAAAATGAATACGCCAACCGCCACTCTCTGTGCTTGACGGACAAATCAATCTGTCACCGACCAACTCGGGCTTGTTTTTCACAGGTCCGAGGAATCCCTTGGGCAAAGACTTGCGTTCGGTCCACGTCTTGCCGTTATCTGTAGAGGTGACATACCAACCGGTCCAGTCTTTCACATTGAGACCTATCTTGTAAAAAAGATAAAGCGTTCCGTCCGGCATCTGGTAGAGTACCGGATTCCAACAAGCCTTCCGTTTCAAGTTCTTGCCTTTCAAAGAGACGATAGGACCGACCTCTGCAGAAGTTGTCGTTGAATCCACTCCCGCCAACAATGCATCGGAAGAACCCAAGCGGAACACACCATCTGCAGCAAGCTGTGGCGCCGTCCACTCCTTTTGTCCCTTGGGTTTGCGACTGACCCAGATGCAAACATCGGGATGGCGCTCGTAGGTTCCGCCAAAATAGGCAGCCACCAAATCACCATTTTTCAACTCGGAAATGGTAGAAGCATGACAGGAAGGGAAACTGGCATGTTCATAGAGAAATTCATCCTTGACAATCCGCTTGTCTGAAGTAGGTATCTCTGAACTGAAATGATAGGTTCCCGAACCGATATTCTTCACACTTCCATCAGGAAAGAACACTTGTGCCGTGGTATTCACCGGCACTTCAACATCCCAATCCAAATGCTGCAGTGTCTTTTTCCACCGACTCACAATCTTTCCATAAGGAGTGTTGTAGGAAACATCCACATGGTCAGCCTCTTCAATATCGAACGCTGGCTTCAACAAGAAATGCTTATAAGCCACAGAACCTGGAGCATTACGAATGCCACCTAAATATTGATAGCACCAGGTAATCAAATCACCCAAAAGCATCACATGGTTTCCACTGTTCATGCTTGGACTGGCCTTATCGCCATTCCACAATTCCCAAATGGTTGTCGCACCATTCTCTGTCATATAGCCCCATGAAGGGTAGCCTTTGTTGGTGGCCAACAAGTAGGCCACATCGGCAAAACCATTGTCTGACAGTCCTCGCATCAGAAAACTGCTGCCAATGACTCCTGTCGGAATAGCACCGCCATTCTTGGTGATGACGTTGACTACCACGTTTTTCGTCACCTCACCACGAAGTGAGTCCGGCACGATACCAAAGGCAAGTGCCAAGAGATTAGCAGTCGCCGTATTGTTGGAATAGTAGACACTGTCAGGATAAAGAGGATGTCCTAGAACAGGAGAAGTCCCCTGTTTACAAACCAGCCATTTCTTGTTGAATCGGTCCGCCATTTGCTTTCCCTGTTTTTCCCAGTTCTCAGCATCGCCTTTCAAGCCTTGCATTCCGGCAAACTTGGAAAGCAATTGCAAACAACGAATCGTATAAGCAGTGGCAATCAATGAACCATTAGTCTGCCGCTGAGGATCCTGGCTATGAATGAATTTCAAATCTTCTGGCGGCATACACCAGTCACCATACTTGTCCTTGGTAATGATTCCATCCTTGCTGTAGCGGTCAAGAATATGTGCCATCCACCGACTGATATTCGGATAACATTGCGCTATCACCCGATTATCACCATACTGCTCATACAGCATATCACAAATAAAGGGCAAGGCTGCGGGCCAAGACACATCATCTGTATAATAGTTCCAAAAGGACGGAGCCACATCCGGAATGCAACCATCTGAACGCTGTGCCTCACAGATATCACGCATCCATTTGGCATAAAGCGTACTGTTGTCCACCACATAGCTCTCGCCCAATGCTCCCACTGTGCGGTCGCCCAACCAGGGTTGTCGCTCGTTGCGCTGCGGGCAGTCTATCGGCATGCCCTTGTAATTGGCGACAATTCCTCTTACGGCATTCGCGTATACCTTATTTAATATAGAGTCTCCACACGAGAATGTTCCCAACTGCAGCATTTCGTCACTGACTTTCTCTCCCACAAAGTCTGAAAGTTTCGCATTCTCCAGACCTGTCACCTCCACATAACGGAAACCATGGGTCACAAAGACAGGGTGCCATTGACAGTCTTTCTCTGTTCCGTTGCAGATATAAAGGTCTTTGGCACGGGCATTGCGCAAGTTGGCGGTATAGAGTGAGTCTCCATGAGGGGTAAGTTTCTCGGCAAAACGCAACTTAATCTGATGTCCTTTCGGACCACGTACACAAGTGCGCAACCAGCCAGAGAAATTCTCTCCCATATCAATGATGCATCGGTCTGCCTTTTTCACAACAATCGCTTTAGGTTTGACAGTGCCGATGACCTTCATTCCCGGAGTCAGCGTTCCACAAAGAGTGCCTGTTGGAATCGCTACCCGTTCAGCCTTTTTCCATTTCGTGTCATCATAATGTGGACAAGTCCAGTTTCCCAATTCTTTGCGGGCATCATACTCCTCTCCATCATATTCATTGTTGGCACGGATGGGACCATCCATGGAAATCTTCCAAGACTCGTCTGTACTGATTACTTCCCGTTTCTTATCCTCGTATTCTATCAGAATATTTACCCTACACTTGGGCAGTCCAAAAGTGTTGTTTTTGTATGGTTTGTCCTGTCGTGGCGCAAAAAAACGACCATTGCCCAGCACCAACCCTACCGCATTGACAGAATCGAGCAATGAGGTGATGTCATAGGTGTTATACATTACAGTGCGCCGATAGTCTGTAGGAACTGGTGTCAATACCCTATCCCCCACTTTCTTGCCATTTACATACATTTCATAAAGTCCGAGACCTGCCACATAGGCCATGGCCCGCTTCACACGTTCACGTGTTTTAAACTCCTTGCGAACATAGCGGGCACAGAGACGGCTATATGTTGTATGGGCTGTGTCTCCTGGCGCCAAATGGTCCCAGCCAATCCATCGGCCGCTCCAATAGCTCTCATCCTTCAGGCCGATGCTGAACATAGCAGGTTTGCTCCATTCACTCTGCCCGGCTGAAGTATTGACACGTACTGTCCAAAAGACCTGTTGGTTGCTTGTCAAAGTTTTTCCACCATAAACGATATTCAACTGAGCATCCGATGTGACCACCCCAGAATTCCACAAATCCGCTTGTTTCTCATTCAGCAATTCCAAGGATGTTGCAGCCAATATCTGATATTGCCTCAACTTCACATTTTGCTGAGTGGAGATCATTTTCCACGACAGACGAGGTTGCTGTGTGTTCAAGCCCAAAGGATTGAACATGCCTTCAGTCTTCAAGTCTGTGACCTCAACTTTTGCCGCCCACAAGATGGCAGGAAACAAGGCCAACAGGATTGTCTGTAGTCTACGCATCATTCCTCTAAATTTTGTTTTTCCGCTTGCTGTTTAAAACCGAGTGCTTGCTCATATTGCTTTGACGCATCCATAATAATGACCACGTAATCATGAGGGAGCAGCTGGGCAGGGATTTCACATCGTTTCAGTTTTCCATTCACACGCTCCATGCCCTTCAACGATTGCACCGTGCCGTCCACAGGGTCATAGACCAACACTTTCTTCTTGCCACCGGATATTTTTGTCAAATTGACAACTATCTTGCGACCTGTATAATTATAAAGCAGCATATAGTCCTTGCCACGAGTAGCACAAACACGGTCGTGCTGCTTACCATTCTCAAGCAACACACTCTGGTCACCCACACGCTCAAAATACGGGAAAGCAAGCATCAGCGTCTTGAGATATTTCATCTGTTGGAAGCCTGGGGATTTCAAGGCTTCATACCATGGCTTGATAGAGTCAAGCGCACTGTAAGCAGGATTGCATCCTTTTTTGTAGAATTGCATGATAGCGCAATGTCCATAGGTATGACCACAAGAACCGGCAAACACTGACCAATAGGCATAGCGACGCACATCGTTGGCATGCCAATAAGGGCCATTGGGATCATGCAGTCCTTGCGGTATATCCTCATAACTTGGCTCATCATCAAGGGTCGGCTTGATGGGCTTGTAGCTGAAGCTTGAATCCACATACATCCAACTGTCCTCTTCCGTATTGTCGGGAATAGGATAGTCTTTGTTGCCCATCCGCTGGCCATAACGGCGATGACCGCTTTGGAACATATTGAAATCAAGCCATTCCCGGTTGTTGAACCAGCGGGCTGAGGTGTATCGTCCACGAGGATGATAACTCATCAAATGGTTGTGGTCTATCGACTTAATGGTCCGGGCAAGCGCATCCCATACTTCCGGATGAATGTCGCCCTGAATGTCACCACCCATAATCCATATAATATTAGGATGGTTCTTATAGCGTTCCGCCAAAAAACGTCCGTAAGCCTTGGCTTGCTCCACATTCATGTTGCCAGCCTTGACATTGCCACCCCAAATGGTCACCATGCCCACATAGATGCCAAAGCGCTCAGCTGTCGAGATGATATAGTCCATGTGGTCCCAATAAGTATACCGGTCTGTCATTTTGTTGAACGGCTCAAAATTGAAACCATCAACCAACGACTTCTCCCCATACACATTGAAAGAAGGTGTGGAGTTCATCACCTGCACCTGCACCATATTGAAACCGTTTTTAGCTGCCTCTTGCAGATAAAATCCAGCCTCATCCCGGTTTAGGCGTTCGGGCAAGAGCCAAGCGGTCTCTCCCAACCAGAAAAAAGGCTTGCCATTCTCATGTTGCAAATAGCGCCCATTGTCCGACACCTTCAGTTTACCATTCTTCCAAGGTATCTCAAAACCGCCCTTGGCACTTATCACTAAGGTCAAGCCCAACAAGAGGGCCACCATCTGTAATCTTCTGAACATATTGATTGTCTATTTGAGTTTGCTCTTCAACACCTCTTCCGGCACAATGGTCACCTTGCTTTCATCCCATTTGCTTCGGTCCAATCCGAACACTTTGATAAAGAATTCATAGACTGCCTTACGTTTGTTGGGACCAAAATCATGGCGTTCCCCGGGAAGATGAATATTCATCACCTTGTCCTTCGCTCCATAGAAACCATAGATGCGCTGCAAGAATGGGTATTCCATATAAGGAACAGTGTGGGTCCAATCTCCATCATCGCTAACCACCATCATGGGCTTGGGGGCAAAGGTTGCTGCCAACTCTGGATTGCAGGTTCCACCACATGCCAAATGAATGGGCTTTCCACTTTCGCATGGACAACCTCCATCGAAATGGCTGGCAAGATTTACGGTAGGACAAGCAGCCGTAAAACGGTCATCAAGGGTTGCCAAGAGGACGGTATGGGTTCCGCCACCCGAACCACCATTCACACCAATGCGTTGATGGTCTATGTCTTTCCGGTTGGCCAACATCCAATCCAACAACACGATACCGTTCATTGCCTGCACCACATGGGCCCGACTGGTTTCATGGGCAGCCTTTCCTACTTCCTGTTCTGACTGTCCCCAACCATACAAATCAAAGTCCACACAGATGGCTCCCATACGGGCCAACGTTCCGAGACGCTGTTGCTGGTCTTCACGATAGCGTCCATTTTTGAAATGTCCACCCGGGCAAATGATCAACGGATGCTTGCCCTTGCCTTTCGGACTATAGATGGATCCAAACACATGTTGCCCCGGCAAAGTTTCTATACAAATATTCTGTACGGTATAGCCATCGTAGTTGCGCACTGAGGACAAAATGGCTTTCTTATGCACAAGACTGTCCATCAAAGGATCTATTCCCAACAGACGGCGAACCTCATGACGCAGACTGTCGCGTCTTGGCGTCCATTCTGCCACATTATGGTATTTAGCACTCAACCAATCAAGCATCCGCTTTCCTTCCTCGTCACGTCGACGGGGATAGTCATAATGTTTGATGCGGTAAAGGTTTCCGCTGATAGGCCAATAGTTGAGGTCGAGAACCGTCAACACATTGCGCAAGGTCTCATCTAAAGAATAGGGACGGATACGAAAATCAGCATAACTGATTTTCATACCCGTAGTGTCCACACCCGTATAACGGAACTTCACATTGAAGCGTTTCTCTATTCCCTTCATCACATCACTGAGAGACTTCACATAGTGTGTCTCATAAGTGCATTGTGCCTGTGCCGACAGGGGCAGCAAGACACTGAGAAGCATCATCTTAAACTTCATCATTCTTTTCTTTTATCAGTCACCAATGCCAAAGTCAGCTTGCTGTTGCTCCACTTCGCGCAACAACTTCTGTTTCTCCTGTTCCGACATTTTGCTTTGCTGAGGTTGTTCATCTTTTGATTCGCCTAAAGTCTTTCCAGCAATAGTTTGTTCATGTTCATCATAACACAAATGGTCGGAAGACGGCACACTATTGATGGTCAACTCTGTGGCTGCCGGTGCATGTACACCCGGATAGAGCACATGGGCACGAATCTTGATTGGACCAGCCTTACAGGTGGAACGGATGAGGACAGGTGCTGAGCCCCACTCCACCGCTCTCGGATTGGCACTGTTGGTGGCATCACCAATAATCTCGCCTTCACCTTCAACAGAGAAGGCCACATCTTCCTTGGCCAGACGACGCACATTGCCACTGTCATCTGTCACCTCAGCCACAACCACAACGAAGTCGGAACCATCAGCCACCAAGGGTTGTCCCATGGTATCGGCATAGAGACGGAGTTTGGTGCTTCGACGGGACGGCATACGTTTGTCCGTACAAACCACCTTGCCGTTGATGATTCCCTCTGCTACCATATTCACTTTCTGCCATGCCTTCTTGCGATAGCTATAGTCGCGTGCATCCATGAAATGCCATACGTCCTTAAAGACCACAGGTTTGTTGGGCATATGTCCTACCTGGTGTTCCACTGGCAAAGTCCAAGTCTTAGCTCCGTCATAGATGCTCAAGCGCACCGAATCACAGTTGCTGTACACGGTCACATCCGGTTCAGAAGACGGTGTCATCTCATGCATGATATACACCATTGGACCGCTCTCCACCACATCACTTTTGAAAGAAGCAGGCATCTGGCTGCGGAACATATAATAAGCATATTTTTTCTGACGGAAAGCATCATAGATGCCACCCCAGAATGGATCGGGATGATAGCCTCGCTGATGGTCAAAAGGATGCCATTGGCAACCGCCGATAAACTGTCCCTTGGTGTGATACATCAAGTCAACAGTCTCAGTCAACGCCTCTGCTTGCACCTTCATAGCGCGTTCGCCCCAACTGCGGCTGGCTCTGTTCATGGCATTGTGGGCATACCAGTCATCCACATACTCGCCAAACTCACGTGTGAAGATGCATTGCTTGGGGGCATTTTTCTTTTCTTCATCTGCCGGCCAACCATACACAAGGTCATAATTATCCTTCACACCAGCCGAGTTGAGGTCGGCAGCGGTGACTGGCCGATAGGCATAGGGATATTCTTCTTTGGTCACCTGCAAGGCATCAAGGGCAAACTGCTTGGGGAAATGAGTCTCATTGAGGATGGGTTCCCACATGAGCACTGAGGGATGGTTGCGGTCTCGACGGATCAAGTCACGTGTGTTCTGCTGAACCATCTCGGCAAACTTCGGGTCCTTGTTCCAGAATTGCCAACCTGGAGTAGCCACAATCACAAAAAGCCCCAGCTCGTCACAAGCATCCATAAACGCTGGATCTTGAGGATAATGGGCGGTGCGGATAATCGTAAAACCGGCATTGCGGAGACGCAAGGCATCACGCCATTGCTGACTGTTGGGCATCGCATTACCCACATAAGCGAAATCTTGATGACGGTTGCCACCAATAAACTGGTGATAACGTTTGCCGTTCAACCAGAATCCGTCTTTTCCCTTAAACTCGAAAGAACGGATTCCCACCCGGGTCACGCCTCCGTCCAAACATTGTTTGCCTTGGGTGACACGTGATTGCAGTTTATACAGATAGGGAGTCTCTGGTGACCAAAGGTGTGGACGGGATACCTTGAAATGTTGCACAATGGTCTTTGATGTTCCACTTTCAAGCACCACAGAAGTTGTGGCATAAGCCACACGCTTGCCTGTCGCATCCAGAAGAGAATTGACAACCTTCACAGCAGAAGCCTTGGGATTGTCGTTACGGATTTCCGTATTCACATACACATCGGCGCTGCGGTCTGTGATGTTCTCATAATGTACGAACACACCACCGCCAGCCACCTTGCCGGCATCTATATTGTCGGTGATGGCCACCTTTGACTTGGCTATCATCCAAACATCACGATAGATGCCGCCATGATAGGCGAAGTCGAGTGCCACCTGTGGCTTTCCGGGAGGATAACTGCTATCATCACTATTGTCGGTCATCACCGCCACGACACACTTGTCGCCGGGCTTTACGCCACAGTCTGTCAATGAAATGTTGATCGGAAGGAATCCTCCGAAATGTTCTTTCACCTTCTTTCCGTTCACATAGAATACTTGCTTGCCCATGATGGCCTCAAAGTGCAAGGTCACATTCTTTCCGGCAGTTTCCTTGGGCAGGACAAAGTGCTTGCGATACCAAGCCTTACCTTGATAGTTACGACCGCCACTTGCTTCTGCAGGTTCCAGTTTCACGCAGTGGGGTGTTGCCACCACTTGCCATTTCGAGTCGTCAAAGTCTACGGCTTCCGCATCTTTCACATCGCCAAGATAGAAACGCCAGCCGGGATTGAAATTCCACACTTGTCTGCCACTGCCCTCCAATGTGCCGAATCCTGCCACCGAGGTATAGAGATTGGCATGCGCCGCCAATCCTGTCAGACATAATATGATGATTGCAAAAAGTTTTCTCATCTTTTCTATTCTTAATGATTGAACATCACTTTCTTTCCTTTCTTCACCACAATGCCACGATAGTCACTGTCTGCACACTTGCCATCGAGTCTATACATCCTGCTCTGGCTTTCCTTGCCTACAGAAGACTTGACTGAAGAGATTCCGGTAGAAACGCCTTCGTTGTCGAAATAAGAATTCTCACCGGTCAAGAACAACTTGATGCTTGAGGGCTTGCCGGTAATGGAACAAGTATAGGAATAATTGTATGTCTTTTGGTTCTTTGTTGTGATGGCAGATGTCATGGTCAAAGTGCCATCATCCGCATAAGACAGGGTCATGTCCACCAAGGCACCATTCATGTCAGACTTGAATGTGCTCCAATCAAAATCATGCTTCAATCCGTCGGCATTATAATCCGTTCCCCATCCGAAAGCATCATTGCGCAACACGAAGTATTCGCTGTATCCATTGTTGGCGCGTTCATAATTACTGTTGCATGCCACAAGAATCCAATTCTTATAGTTCTCCTGCATATTACTGTGATTGCAGAATCTGAGTTTCATCTTTTCGCCCTTGGATATTCTATAATATCTCTTGGAGAAATTTTTCCAAAAGCCGAGATCCGTTGTGGAGATTTGGGATTCAGGATAGAAGACAGGCATAGCCTCTGTGTCCGCCTTGTCAACTTTCAACGAATATACTTTCTTATAGGTTTCATTATCCTTGGTGATGGTGAGCGTCATAGCCACATTGCCATTTGTCTTCACACCGCCATTGTTTGACATGATACTGGTGTTGCTGCTTGTCCATGTCACCGTTGTTCCCAAATAAGGTTTTTGAAGAACAGATGTTGTCTTGCTTATTGTCTCCCCATCACTGAAAGGCACTTCCTGACGGTCAAATGTATAGGCGATTGCAGCCTTGGCATCCACCTTGCTCGCCCAGATTTCCTGCTGATAGGTGAAGGTGTTTTGACCTACTACAGTTTTGCCACTTGAAGAAGATACTGCGGCGATGCAGAGAGCGGGAATGTCTGTATAGTCCACCGTTTGGCGAACAAGCACACCACGATATGTCACATTGGTAAGATTCAAGGTGATGTAATCCGTGCCGTCTGTACGTGTCCATGTACCAGTTCTGCCACCCGACACCTTGCCGTTCGCTTTCAGTTCAATGTTGACCGGTTTCTCATACGAACGACTCGCTGTGCTTTGGTTATATTGGTGAATGATCAGTTGGTAGGTGCCCGGAATATCCTCATTGCTGATGGAGGCTTGCTTGGCGATTTGACTATTGGTCACTGTCTCTCCGTCGAATTCATAAGGAGCAGCCACAAGCCATCCCTCATCATTGAGGAAGAGTTGATGAACGCGCACCTCATGTCCTTCGGTTCCATCATTGAAGCGGGTATGATAAACTACGAATGAGCGACCTTCCGTATCAGTGAAAGCAGAGTTGTGGCCTTGGGCAATTTCCGGTGAAGGCATGGTCTGCCAACTATAACCTCCAAAGAGAAGCATACCACGATTGTCTGTAGCAGCAGTCCCCTTTGGACTTTGATAGTTCAACGCATATTTATTATAGATAGCGGAGGTGCCACAAGGATCGACAAAGGGACCTGTCGGAGACTCCGAGCGGAAGATGCGCATCTGATAGCCACCGGTGCTGGTCAACTCTCCATAACTGAGGAACAGGAAATAATATTTTCCGATCTTCTCGATATAGCTTGCCTCGCCAGAGCAATAATAGCCTCCGGCAATTTTCTTTCCGAAATAAGGGTCGCTGGTGCAGTTGGCATTTGCCTTGCCTGGAGTAGTCTTCACTCCGTTCACCTCATAGTCAAATGTATAGCCATAGTCGCGCAGTCCGTTTTCCTTATTCAAACGAATCATGAAGATACCACCCGACCAAGAGCCATACGACATCCACAAGTTGTCGTCGTCATCATAGAACACGCATGGGTCGATACAGTTGGGCCAATATTGTCCCCAAGAAGCTCCCGCCTGGTAGCGTTCGGGCAGCGTTGTCTCTCCTGTGGCAATGGAGAAATCCGTCTGTTTCCAATCGTCTGTCTTTGCAAAAGAATTATGCTCATAGGTGCCTTGGAATCCGGAGAACACCACTGGACCCTGATATACCCAAGGACCTTCGATATGGTCGGAAGTGAAGCACACAATGCTTGAAGCCCACTTGTCGCCATTCAAGCTCATATACATGCACCACTTCTTCATGGTCTTGTTCCAAATGACATCAGGAGCCCACTGGTTGCCTTTTACGGTGAAGTCCTTGTACTGCCATCCATGAGCGTCAAAATTGCCGAATGCCACTTCTTCTCCCTTGCAGTTTTTCACTTGCTTCACCGCATGAGTGGAATAAGCGTCAGCATAGTTCACAAGATTTCCCTGAGTATCGGCAAATAGGCTGTTTTCAGCGTTTGTGGCTTCCTCTCCTGCCCCGAAGACGGTCCATTTCTGATAGTTGTCCGCACTCGTGGTCTTGCCTCTTCCAAGATGGGATCCATAGATGTAATACACTGGGTGGGAAGGGTTGGTAATGGTGTCAATGACAATCGAAGGGTCATGGCATGAAACGCGCTGGGTATAAACCCGCGCATGGTAAGCACCTTGCAGATCGTTGTCAATAAGTTGTGTTTGTGCCATGGCCGGCAAAGCGACCATACACATAGATAGAAAAGCGATTTTCATTGTATAGGATTGATTTTATTGTTTCAGTTCCACAAAGGTAACGCTTTTCCGCCAAATGGCAAACGGAAACAGGCACAAAAAAATCCGCATCCCTTAAAGATGCGGATTTTATCTATTCTTGTAGTATACAATTACTTATATTCTTCCCAACTCTTGATGTCGATGTCCTCGAGTTTCACCGTGCAGAAAGCAGTGATGAAAGCGCTGGCAAGACGGGGGTTGGTGATCAAGGGCACATTGAGGTCGATGGCGGCACGACGAATCTTGTAGCCATTGGACAACTCGGATGCGGTGAGGTTCTTCGGAATGTTCACCACCATGTCGATTTCGTGGTTATGGAGCATCTCCAAAGCCTTGGGCGCACCACCCTGCTCTTCTTCTGAAGGCCAGAGCACACGGGTGTTCTCAATGTTGTTCTCTGTGAGATATTTGCTGGTTCCTGCGGTGGCATAGAGCTTGTATCCATGGTTCACAAGCATGCGTGCAGCATCGAGCATGTCTGCCTTCTGCTTGGCACTACCTGTGGAAAGCAGGATGGTCTTGGCAGGAATGCGCTGGCCCACACTGAGCATACTCTTCAACAGGGCGGTATTGGTGTCGTCACCCAAGCAGCCCACCTCTCCGGTAGAACTCATGTCCACACCGAGCACAGGGTCTGCTTTCTGCAAACGGTTGAAAGAGAACTGGCTGGCCTTGATGCCGACATAGTCGAGGTCGAAGAGGTTCTTCTCCGGCTTCTCCACCGGCAGACCGAGCATCACACGGGTAGCCAATTCGATGAGATTGATCTTCAGCACCTTGCTCACGAATGGGAACGAACGGCTGGCACGGAGGTTACACTCAATCACGAGGATATCGTTGTCACGCGCCATAAACTGGATGTTGAAAGGTCCGTTGATGTGCAGTTCCTTGGCAATCTGACGACCCACACGCTTCACTCGGCGCACGGTCTCGACATAGAGTTTCTGTGGCGGGAACTGAATGGTGGCGTCACCGGAGTGTACACCGGCGAACTCGATGTGCTCGGAAATGGCATAGGCTATCACCTCGCCATTCTTTGCCACAGCGTCCATCTCGATTTCCTTGGCATGCTCGATAAACTTGCTCACAACCACCGGATGGTCTTCGCTGACATTGGCTGCCAACTGAAGGAAGCGCTTCAGCTCGTCTTCATTGGAGCAGACATTCATGGCGGCTCCTGAGAGCACGTAGCTTGGACGAACCAATACTGGGAAGCCGACACGCTCGATGAAACGGTCGATGTCGTCCATACTGGTCAATGCGCTCCACTCTGGCTGGTTGATGCCATTGTTGGTAAGCATCTGAGAGAACTTGGCACGGTCTTCGGCATTGTCGATATCCACAGCCTTTGTACCCAAGATTGGCACATGCTGCTCGTCGAGACGCATGGCAAGGTTGTTTGGAATCTGTCCACCTGTAGACACGATGACTCCGTGGGGCTGCTCGAGATCAATGATGTCAAGCACACGCTCGAAGGTCAACTCGTCGAAATAGAGACGGTCGCACATATCGTAGTCCGTACTTACCGTTTCCGGATTATAGTTAATCATCACCGAGCGCCAACCTTCACGACGAATGGTGTTCAAAGCCTGCACACCGCACCAGTCGAACTCTACGGAAGAGCCGATGCGATAGGCACCTGAACCAAGTACGATGATGGAACGGTGGTCGTTCTCAAAGGTGATGTCGCTCTTCACACCTGCATAGGTGACATAGAGGTAGTTGGTCTGTGCTGGATACTCAGCAGCGAGGGTATCAATCTGCTTCACCACTGGTACAATGCCGTAGTTCTTACGGAGATTTCTCACCACGAGTCCAGCCTTGGCCATGCTGTGGAGTTCCTGCTCCAAGCCTACCGCACGGGCTATCTGGAAGTCGGTGAAACCATATACCTTGGCGGTGCGAAGCAATTCCTTGTCGAGTGTGTTGATGTTGCACTTCTTCATGGCCTCATCGATGTCGATGATATGCTTGAGCTTCTCGAGGAACCACTTGTCAATCTTGGTCAGATTGTGGATGTCGTCCACGGTATAGCCTTTATGCATGGCCTTGGAAATGACGAACACACGCTTGTCGGTCGGTTCACGGAGAGCGGCGTCGATGTCGTCAATCTCCAGTTCCTTGTTCTCCACAAAGCCGTGCATACCCTGGCCAATCATGCGGAGACCTTTCTGGATAGCCTCCTCAAAGTTGCGGCCGATAGCCATCACCTCACCCACGGATTTCATGGATGAGCCGAGCTCCTTGTCCACACCACGGAACTTGCTGAGGTCCCAACGTGGAATCTTGCACACCACGTAGTCGAGGGCAGGCTCGAAGAAAGCACTGGTGGTCTTGGTCACGGAGTTCTTCAGTTCGAACAAGCCGTAGCCCATGCCCAACATGGCTGCCACGAAAGCCAAAGGATAACCTGTGGCCTTGGATGCCAAAGCGGAAGAACGGCTCAGACGGGCATTCACCTCGATGACACGGTAGTCCTCGCTCTTCGGGTCGAAGGCATACTGCACGTTACACTCACCCACAATGCCGATATGACGGATAATCTTGATGGAGAGCGCACGGAGCTTGTGATATTCGCTGTTGGTCAGTGTCTGTGAAGGAGCGATGACGATACTCTCACCAGTATGGATACCCAGTGGGTCGAAATTCTCCATGTTGCAGACCGTGATACAGTTGTCGTAGCGGTCACGCACCACCTCATATTCTATTTCCTTCCAGCCTTTCAAACTCTTTTCCACCAGCACCTGGGGAGAGAAAGAGAAGGCCTTCTCTGCCAACTTGTTGAGTTCTTCCTCGTTGTCGGCAAAACCGGAACCGAGACCTCCCAGGGCGTATGCCGCACGGATGATGACAGGGTAGCCAAGGTCTGCGGCTGCCTTGCGGGCTTCCTCGATGTTCTCGCAAGCCTCGCTCTTGATGGTCTTCACATTGATCTCGTCGAGCTTCTCGACGAAGAGCTCACGGTCTTCTGTATCCATGATGGCCTGAACAGGTGTTCCGAGCACCTTCACACCATATTTCTCCAGCACACCGCTCTTATAGAGTTCCACACCACAGTTGAGGGCAGTCTGTCCACCGAAGGACAGGAGGATGCCGTCGGGGCGTTCTTTCTCGATGACGCGCTCAACAAAATAGGGCTGTACGGGCAAGAAATAGATTTGGTCTGCCACGCCTTCAGAAGTCTGCACGGTGGCGATGTTCGGGTTGATAAGCACCGTGTTCACGCCCTCTTCACGCAAAGCCTTGAGGGCCTGTGAACCGGAATAGTCGAACTCGCCGGCCTCGCCAATCTTCAAAGCGCCAGAACCAAGGAGCAATACTTTCTTTATATTTGGGTCTTTCATCTTCTCTTTACTTTAATGTTTCAACAAACTTATCAAACATGAACTCTGTGTCTACCGGACCTGAGCAGGCCTCGGGGTGGAACTGTGACGAGAACCAAGGGTTGGTCTTGTGCTTGATGCCCTCATTGGATCCATCGTTCATGTTGACGAACAACTCTTCCCACTCTTTGCCAAGCGTCTTGGCGTCTACGGCATAGCCGTGGTTCTGGCTGGTGATATAGCAGTGGTCTGTGCCGACCATGCGCACTGGCTGGTTGTGGGAGCGGTGTCCATATTTCAGCTTGTATATCTGTGCGCCGCCAGCCTTGGCGAGCAGTTGGTTACCCATACAGATACCGCAGATAGGCTTGTTGCTCTGGCTCATCTGCTTGCGGATGATGTTCACGGCATCCTCACACATGTCAGGGTCGCCAGGACCGTTGGCAAGGAAGAGGCCGTCAAACTCCATGTTGGTATAATCATAGTTCCAAGGCACACGGATGACCTCCACGCCCCGGTTGATGAGACAACGTATGATATTGTTCTTGACACCACAGTCGACGAGCACCACTTTCTTTCCGGCACCCTCGTTGTAGCGGATGATTTCCTTGCAGCTCACCATGTCCACAAAGTTCACGCCTTCATAGTTGGCCTCGGGAATGTTGTCAGGCTCGTCGTCGAAGAGGATCTTGCCCATCATCACGCCATGCTCACGGAGCACCTTGGTCAGCTCTCGGGTGTCGATGCCGGTGATGCCGGGCACCTTCTCGCGCTTCAGCCAGTCGGCAAGACTCTCCACTGCGTTCCAGTGGCTGTAGTTCTCGCTATAGTCTGCCACGATAATAGCCGAGGCATAGATTTTGTCACTCTCCATGAATGTGGCGATGCCGTTGGGCTCCACGGTAAATGGAGGTACACCATAGTTGCCTACCAATGGGTATGTGAGTGTCATCAGCTGACCTGCGTATGAGGGGTCAGTGAGGCTCTCGGGATAGCCCATCATCGCTGTATTGAACACTACCTCGCCAGCCACCGGTTGGTCATAGCCAAACGATTTGCCGTGAAATTTCGTTCCGTCTTCCAGTACTAAAGTTACGTTTCTCATCTCTATTTTGTTTCGAGTATTTATTTCTTTTATTGGTTACTTCATGTCGTAGTATTTCTCCACGTAGTTGATGAAAGCCTGGTTGCAGAGCTTCATGCCGCCCGGTGTGGGATAGTCGCCGGTGAAATACCACTTTCCCTTGTGGTTGGGGATGGCTGTCTCCAAACCTTCGATGGACTGGTAGACCAGTTCCACTGGGGTGGTCATACCCTCGGGACGCAGCATCTCCACAATCTTCTTGTTGATCTCGTCCACGGTGAAGGGCTTGTAGATGGCCTGCACGCAGTTCTTCATCTCTGCCTTTGGCTTTTCCAGTTCTGCCTGGCAGTTGTGATAGGTCTGTTCCACGAGATCGAACAAGCCGCGTTCCTTGATCAGTTCGATGGTGGCACGGAACACGCAGAATTCCTCCAGACGGGGCATGTCGATGCCATAGTAGTCGGGATAGCGGATCTGCGGACTGCTGCTCACCACGACAATCTTCTTCGGATGCAAACGGTCGAGAATCTTGAGGATGCTCTCCTTGAGGGTGGTGCCACGCACAATGCTGTCATCGATGATGACGAGGTTGTCTACATGGGGAGTCACGCTGCCATAGGTGATGTCATAGACATGGGAAGCGAGGTCGTTGCGCGAGTTGCCCTCCGTGATGAAGGTGCGCAACTTGATGTCTTTCCATGCCACTTTCTCGCTGCGGGCATAACGGTCAAGAATGGCGACCAACTCTTCATGAGTAGGCACATGGCCCAAACTCTCTATGGCTTTCACCTTCTCTTCATTGATATAGGTTTTGAAACCCTCCAAGAGTCCGTAGAAAGCCACCTCCGCCGTGTTGGGGATAAACGAGAACACGGTGTGCTCGGTGTCATAGCCCACGGCCTTAAGCACATTGTCGGTGAGTTGGAAGCCCAACTTCTTTCTTTCCCGATAGATATCAGCGTCGGAACCACGGCTGAAATAGATGCGCTCAAAGCTGCATGCCTGGTCGCCGCGCTGCGGGATAATCTCCTCGATGGAGCATTCGCCATTGCGCTTCACGAGCAAGGCCTTTCCGGGATTCAGTTCTACGATGTCGTCCTTGTCGAGGTCGAAGGTGGTCTGGAGCACGGGGCGCTCACTGGCGAGCACAACAATCTCGTCGTTCTTATAGTAGAATGCCGGACGGATGCCCCAAGGGTCACGCATGGCGAACATCTCGCCGCTGCCGGTGAGTCCGCACATCACATAGCCGCCGTCAAAATCCATCATCGTGGTCTTGAGCACATTGCTCATCTTCACGTGGTTGTCGATATAGTCGGTAATGGCAGTACCTTGAAGTCCCATGTCCTGGGCATCCTGGAAGTTGCGTTCCACCTCGCGGTCCAAGCGGTGGCCCATATATTCGAGGGTGATGTAGCTGTCGCTGTAGATGCGTGGACACTGTCCCATGCTGGTGATCTTGTTGAAGATCTCGTCGATGTTGGTCATATTGAAGTTGCCACACAGACAGAGGTTCTTGGCCCGCCAGTTGTTGCGTCTCAGAAACGGGTGAACATAAGAAAGGCCACTCTTTCCGGTAGTGGAATACCGAAGGTGGCCCATATACATTTCACCAGCAAAAAGAAGATTCTTCTTCGCGAAGTCAGCGTCGGCAAGTTGCTCTGCCGTCAAACCCTTATAGTTCGACTGCACAGCACCAAAAATTTTAGTGATGGCATCCTTACCCTCGGCACGTTCACGGAACATATATTCGTTTCCGGGAACGGTGTCGAGCTTCACACACGCCATACCGGCACCTTCCTGACCACGGTTGTGTTGCTTCTCCATCATGAGATAGAGCTTGTTCAATCCGTACATCCAAGTGCCATACTTACGCTGATAGTAATCCAGTGGTTTGAGGAGCCTCACCAGCGCCACGCCACATTCATGCTTCAATGGTTCCATTATTATCCTTTATCTTATATCTGTTGTTTGTGTTCGTTTTATTCCACCGTCACCGACTTGGCGAGATTGCGGGGTTGGTCCACATTCTTGCCTTTGCAGATGGCGATGTGATAGGCCATGAGCTGCAAGGGGATAGTGGAGATGAGGGGTTCGAGACACTCCATCACGGGTGGAATCTCCAGCACCTCGTCCGCCACATGGCTGATGGTGTCGTCGCCCTTGGTGACAATGGCGATGACCCTGCCTTGACGTGCCTTCACCTCTTGTATATTGCTGAGCACCTTCTCATACATGGCGTTGTGAGTGGCGATGACCACCACCGGCATGTCGGAATCGATCAGGGCGATAGGGCCGTGTTTCATCTCGGCTGCAGGATAGCCCTCTGCGTGGATATAACTGATTTCCTTCAACTTGAGGGCACCTTCCAAAGCCACGGGATAGGAGAATCCACGACCCAGGTAGAGGAAGTTGCGGGCATAGGTGAAGATTTTGGAGAGGGTTTGTATTTGGTCGTTGAGTTTCAACACTTCTGTCATCTGCTCGGGTATCTTGCCGAGCGCCTCAACGGTCTTTTCATATTCTGTCTGCGAAAGGGTTCCCTTGGCCTTGCCCAAAGCGAGGGCAAGCATGGTGAGCACAGTCACCTGACCTGTGAACGCCTTGGTGGAAGCCACACCAATCTCGGGTCCCACATGGATATAGGAACCGGTGTCTGTGGCTCGGGCAATGCTTGAGCCCACCACATTACAGATGCCATAGACAAAGGCGCCCGACTTCTTGGCGAGTTCGATGGCTGCCAAGGTGTCGGCAGTCTCGCCGCTCTGTGAGATGGCAATCAGCACATCGTCTGAGTTGACTACCGGATTGCGGTAGCGGAACTCCGATGCGTATTCCACTTCCACCGGAATGCGGCAGAAGTTCTCCAGCAGTTGCTTGCCGATGAGGCCCGCATGCCATGAGGTGCCACAAGCCACGATGATGAATCGCTTGGCGTTGAGCAGCTGGCGACGATAGTCAATCACGGCGCTGAGCACCACCTGCTTGGCATCCTGAATCACACGGCCACGCATACAAGTGGCGATGCAACGGGGCTGCTCAAAGATTTCCTTGAGCATGAAGTGGGGATAGCCACCTTTTTCTATCTGACCGAGGTTCAAGTCGACTGTCTTCACCTCGGGGTTG
>JBNMIE010000018.1:0-32780 GCA_050873125.1 Prevotella sp. | reverse complement strand
TTAATGTACTTCATAAGCGATAAGTGTTTGATAGCTACAAAGTTACGAAAATATTTCGAGAAAACCAAAGATAAAGTGTTAACAATAAGAAATATTAGGAGACATTTTGGCTGCTATGAGTTTTCAGACAATCTCCCCTTAGTGAGCCAGCCCAATAGAGCTGACTCAGGGAGGGAATAGTGTATACATATCCCATAGGCATCATTGTTGCAGAGTCTTTTGACGTGAGATTTGGAGTGTCCTAAGTTCCAAAGGTCAAAAACTAAGCGCCAATAACGCTTTTTATGTTTTATGCCGAAGCCCTGTTTACCTTGTTTTGGGTGTTTTCGGACTATCGGATTTCTTCTTTTGATACGTGTCAAATGTAATTTGACTGGTCAAAATTACAAAACATTTCCGAATTCCCCAAACAATTCGTCAATAAATTCTTCTATATTTTATCTTTTGTGATAATTTCTATTTCTGTGCAGTCTGTTGACGCTTCTTGAGGATTGGCTGAGGCATAGAAAAACCTCGGAAGTGGGAGTGCCACCTTCCGAGGTCGTATGGGATATTGTCGTTTTGGTTTGCTGCTTAGATGAGCTGTGGCAAGAAGCAGGATACTACCAAGACAATGATACCGAGGATGAGGACGGTAATGGTCTTAGAAGAACAGCCTTTCCATTCTTTGAGGATAATACCCCAAACATTGGAGAACACCACGTTGAGTGCCATCAGGATGCAGAAGGAGAGGGTCATCAGTGTAGGAGATTCTGTGAGGAAGCCCTTGCCGAGTGACAGACCGAAGAATTGGCTGTACCACAAGGCACCAGCCAAAGCGCAGAACACGAGGTTGTTGCCCCATACACTGCCGTTCTTGTAGTCGCCCCAAGTGTTGTTTTTCGCATTTTGGTAGAAGCAATAGATGGCGTTGGTGACAAAACCTCCAAGGGTTACGAGCAATGTGGCGGGAAGAGTCTTGTACATGTCGGGAGTGAGATCACCGAAGTTGATGTCCTTGCCGAACTCAAGACCCACATTGAAACATCCGCTCATGAAACCTGCGAGCAGGGCAATGGCGAGACCTTTGGGGAAGTTGAAGTCCTTCACGGCAGCCTTCTTCTCTTCTTCAGAAAGCGAAGCCGACTTCATGGAGCCTGCCACACCGATGATGGCGATACCGATGAGGGTAACCACCACACCGAGAATCACAGCAAAAGTGAGTTTGCTGAGAGCGTCGGTCTCGGGGAAGAAGATGTTGAGAAGCACAGGACCCATGATGGTGCCCAGTCCGGCGCAAGTGCCAAGGGCGATGGACTGTCCGAGTGCCACGCCAAGATAGCGCATGGAGAGGCCGAAGGTGAGTCCGCCTACGCCCCACAGGGCGCCGAACAAGACGGTCATCCAAATGTTTGTGGCATTGCTGCCGGCGAAAAGTTCACAGAGAGAGTGACCTGCGGGAACGGCGAGCAAGGCACCGAGCAATGGGAAGACAATCCAGGCAAACACACCCTGGATAAGCCAATAAGACTCCCAACTCCAATTCTTGATTTTGTTGATAGGCACGTAGCAACTTGACTGGCAGAACGCGCCGATAGCTATGATAAGTAGTCCAATGATAATTTCCATGATTGTTTATATAAGAAAGGTCGGAAATCTCAGAGCACTCTGAGGTCTCCGACCTTATGTTATAAAATCTTATTCCTTAAGTATTAGTTTCTCTTAGAGAGCACCTCAGCCTCGTATTTCTCAACATCGGCGAGATAGCTTTCAGCTACAGGAACATTGTTCTTCAGGTTGAAGTAGTCGTAGACAGCGCCCATTGGCAGTGTCTTGGCCTCCTCGAGGAGAGCGAGACGCTCGAAGAACTTGCCTTCGTCCTCGTATTTGCGCAGTGTAGCGAGTGGCTCGAGGAATGCCTGGAGCAGAGACTTCTGAGCTGCGCGAACACCGATGATGTAGGCACCGATACGGTTGATGGAAGCGTCGAAGTAGTCGAGACCGATGTGTGCACGGTCGAGAGCATTGGCGCGAACCAACTCAGAGAAGAGGTTGCGGGTGTTGTCGTCGAACAAGGTCACGTGGTCTGAATCCCAGTGCATTGGACGAGAAACGTGGAGCATCAACTCTGGAACATAGAGCAGGAGAGCGGAAACAGCGTCGGAAACGTTCTCTGTTGGCTCATAGTGGCCTGTGTCGAGTGTGTAGATGACGTTGTTCTTAGCGCAGTAGCCTGTGTAGAAGTAGTTGGAACCTACGGTGTAAGCTTCAAGACCGATACCGAAGAGCTTAGCCTCGAGACAAGACTTCATGTTTGGCAACTTCTCAGCGAGAATCTCGTCGAGGCTGTCTTTCAGGATCTGACGATAGCGAGCCTTTTCTACAGTGAGGTCCTTGCTTCCATCGTGAATCCAGATGTTCATGATACATGGGTCACCCTGATACTTACCCATAGCGTCTGCGATGCGGCGGCAACGCTTGGTGTGCTCAATCCAGAAGTCGCGGATTTCCTTGTCAGGGTTAGAGAGTGTGAGGTTACCACTCTTTGGGTGAGAGAAAGAAGTGGAGTTGAAGTCGAGCTTCATGTTGTGTTCTTTACCCCACTGCATCCATCCCTGGAAGTGCTCAACACCTACCTGGTCACGGTCAACAAACTTGCCACCGAATTCTCCGTAGGTCTCGTGGAGGTTGAGGCGGAATGTACCTGCCAACATAGACTTCACCTTTTCGATATCTTGACGCAGCTCATCGATATTGCGTGCCTTGCCAGGATAGTTACCTGTTGTCTGGATACCACCAGATGCGGCAACGTTGCGCTCAAAACCTACAACGTCGTCAGCCTGCCAGCAGTGGAGTGAGATAGGAGTCTTCTCCAGCAACTCGATGGCCTTGTCTGTATCAATACCCAGAGCGGCATAGCGCTCTTTTGCTACTTCATAGTTCTTTTTAATCTGTTCTGCATTCATTGTTTTATGGTTTTTATGGTTTGTTCCTTTTATTTATTCTCTGTGATGCTGAGATACTTCTTGTAGGCAGCATCCCATTCGCTCTTGTCCTTCGGCTCGAATTCCTGCAACTCGATGCTGGCGGCAATGATGCGGCGCATGTCCCAAATGTCGTTCACATCGCCGGAAGCCTTGGCCTGGAGCATGATGTTGCCGATGGCGGTACCTTCTTGTGGACCAGCCAATACTTTTACACCGAGCGAGTTGGCTGTGAACTGGTCGAGATAGACGTTCTTCGATCCGCCGCCGATGATGTGGAGCACCTCGATGGGGAAGTCTGCCATTTCTTGCAAGTAGGAGAACACCTGGCGATAGCGGAGGGCAAGACTGTCGAAGATGCATCGGCAGATTTCAGCGTGTCCCTCGGGAACGGGCTCTCCATGCTGCTTACAGTAGGTCTTGATGGCCTCTACCATGGATGATGGGTTGGCAAACATCTGGTCGTCAGGGTTGATGAGACATTTGAAAGGCTCGCATGCCATGGCCTCGCCTTGCAGTTGTGGATGAGACATGCCCTTGACTTCCGGCCATTCCTGACGGCAGCGCTCATAGAGCCACATGCCGCAGATGTTCTTCAAGAAGCGGGTTGTGCCGTCAATGCCACCTTCGTTGGTGAAGTTGCGCTCATAGCTCACATTGTTGATGATGGCGTCCTTGGTCTCAATACCCATCAAACTCCAAGTGCCGGAACTTAGATAGGCGAATTTCTCATCTTTGGCTGGCACGGCGGCTACGGCACTTCCTGTGTCGTGTCCTGCTACGGCAATCACTGGCACGGGACCAAGACCGGTCATCTTCTGCACCTCTGCGGTGAGTGTGCCGACCATGTCGCCAGGGTTGACCATTCTTCCGAACTTGCTGCGGCTCAGTCCAAGACTGGCGAGCAACTTCTCGTCAAGTTTCTTGGTGCGTGGATCGAGCAACTGGCTTGTGGAAGCGATGGTGTATTCGCACACCTCGTTGCCTGTGAGCATATAGCTCAAGCAGTCGGGCACGAAGAGTATCTTGCTTGCGTTCTTCAAGGCGGAGTTATCCGCACGGCGCATAGCATAGAGTTGGAATATCGAATTGAAGTTCATGAACTGGATACCGGTGATGTTGTACACCTCTTCCTTGCTCACTTTCTGCTGGAAATAGTCCTCCATAGCACCGAAGGTGTGAGGGTCGCGGTAGGCGAGTGGGTTGCGCAGGATGGCTCCGTCCTCACCGATGCACACAAAGTCAACACCCCATGTGTCAATACCGATTGAGCTGATTTGGATGCCACGTTGAGCAACAGTCTTCAGACCTTTGATGATTTCATTGTATAGGGCATAGATGTCCCAATAGAAATGACCACCAGTTTCGATGAGGTTGTTGTCGAAGCGGGTGATTTCTTCCAATTCAAACTTGCCGTCGCCGAGCGAGCCAAGGATTGTACGTCCACTGGTAGCGCCCAAGTCCACGGCGAAATAATACTTGGTGTTGTTATTGATTTCCATGATTGGCTATATAAGATTCGATTTGTGTTATTTGTTTGCAAAGATAACACAAAGGACAGACAAAAGCAACTTATTATTTGATTTTTGAGCATTGAATTTTGATTTATATCAAATATACACGGCTTTCTGAAAAGAAACAAGGACGATGCTTGGCGGGGCATCGTCCTTGTTGGAATGATTTTATTGTCTGATATTATAAGGTGTTCAGTTTTATTTGTTTGCTCTTGAACTTGTCGCTCTCAATAGTCAAAGACACCTTGCCGGGTTTGGTTCCGGCTCTGAGGATGACAAGGGCGGAACCCTGATAGAGGCTACGGGTGTTGGCGGTATGAAGCTCATCGGATGTGATGTCTCCGTTGTCCACACCAACAATAGTGGCGTCTCCGTTGACCGAGAAGCGAAGCTTGTCGCCAGCGCTCAGCACACGACGGCCTTTCTTGTCCACGGCATGGATACGCACATGGATCAAATCCTTGCCGTCGGCATGCCATGTCTCTTGGTCTGGCACGACTTGAAGGGCAACAGCGTCACCTGTAGTCTCGATCTTGTGGCGGGCAAAGACTTTTCCATTCTTATAGGCCACAGCCTCGATATAGCCTGCCGCATAGTCCACATTGTCCCATTTGATGCGGTTGCGTTCTTGAGGATTGCTGCTGTTCTGCTTTTTGCCGAGACTCTTGCCGTTGACAAACAGTTCCACCTCGTCACCGTTGGTGTAGGTATAGAGCGATACTTTGCTGCCGGGTTGCCGGTTCCAGCATTCTGATTGTGATCCTGTGCTGGTCTTGACTCCATTCCAAAGTCCTGCATCGCCACCTTTCTCAATGATGCCGATGTGGACAGTCGGTTCGTCAGAGAAGAAACTTTTCACGAAATAAGCATTGGGCTTGGGCTGCAGAGACAGGTCGAACACACCGTTGTTCCATCCTTTGATAGGCCATCCTTGGCTCTCACCAAGATAGTCGATGGCTCCCCAATAGGCGAGTCCAATCACTTTGTCGAGGTTCATCTCGAAGAAGTTGGGTCCCATGGCGGCTACACTTGCCTCGCTTTGATAGAACATCTTGTTGGGATAGCGACGGCTATCACCGGGGAAATACATGTAGCGGTAGTTGTAGGAGTTGACATCTGTGGCGATGGCAAGCGGAGCTGGGATAGAGTCGGTGTCCAAGCTACGGTAGCGAGGGTGCATGGCCACTGTGGTGAGACGTGTATTGTCGTAGCGGTGGAGCAGTTCGCGCTGTAGCTTATAGGCTGTCACTCCCCAATCGTTGAATGGGAGATTGGCGTATTGTTGCAACTCATTGCCCAAGCTCCACATCACGACAGACGGATGGTTACGGTCGCGCTTGACAAACTCGGGCACGTCATATTGCCAGAGCGAAGTCCAGTCGACACGGCCACCGGCATATTGTGTGAGCCATTTGTCATAGAGTTCGTCCACCACGAGTATTCCATATTTGTCACACAGACGGAGGAAGTCTTCGCTATAGGGGTTGTGTGAGGTGCGCACATGGTTGAATCCGAAAGACTTCATCAGTTTCAGTCGTTTCTCAATGGCACGGGGATAGGCTGCCGCACCGAGGGCACCGAGAGTGTGATGGTTGGCCCATCCCTTGAGCAACACCTTCTTTCCGTTGAGCTTCAGACCAAATTCTGGTGACATTTCAATGGTGCGCACGCCAAACGGTTCTTTGATGCAATCGGCCACAGTGCCGTCGGCATTGTAGAGTGTCACTTCTGCTGTATATAAATAAGGTGTCTCACACGACCATAGTTTCGCATTGTCGAGTCGGATGGTCTGGAGAGGATATTCACGATCTCTCCATTTGGCGTTGAAGGCGATATCTTGTTTTTGCTCAGCCACCACCTTTCCGTCGGCATCAAGAATTCTCACACCGACAGGGATGGATTTCGTCTTGGCTCTGCACATGATTTCTGCCTGAATGTCTACCTTGTTGTTGTCTGTCGTGCGGATGAACAATGGATGACGAGGGAAGTAGAGATTCTTGTCGGTCACAATGAGATTCACGTCACGGAACAAACCGCCACCTGTATACCAACGGGAGTTGTTAGGGTTGCGGGTGTCTGCCTTGACAGCGATTTCATTCTCTTGTCCGAACTTCAACAAGTCGGTGATGTCCATGTCAAATCCCAAGTAGCCATAGTCGGTGCCACCGATACGCTTGCCGTTCAGATAGACATCGCCAACGAGCATGATGCCTTGGAAATCGAGCACAATGCGTTTGCCTTTCCATTCAGCCTTGGGAGTCAGGGCGTATCTATACCAGCCGATGCCCATTTCCTTGAATCCGCGAGGACTGAGGCGGCTTTTCACATTGGCTCCGGCATCACTGTTGTCGGGACGTTCAGAGGCGTCGGGAGCCACCCAATCCTGGCCTATTTGGAAGTCATGGGGCAGGTCCACCTTTTCCATTTGGCTGGAAGCCAATTTGTTGAGGCTTATGTCGCCGCGATGGAATTGCCATCCCATGTCGATATTGATGGTGTCTCTCACTGCAGCGTTCATTGGCAAAAAGCCTAAAAGTGCTGCCGAAAACAAGATGATATTTCTTTTGTTCATAAGAATCTTCTTTTTGTTGTTGTGTTCGAAGAATTGTATAGGGCAAATCAGTTGCCGTCAGGCTTGGTGGTATCAGTCTTGACAGAGTTATACCAGACGAACTTGGTGTAGTCGTCGGGATGTGCAGGAGAGAAGTCTTTCCAGTCGGGACGAAGGTCTTTCACGATAGGAAGATTGAGCTGCTTCATTCCCATCACCACCATCTTTGCCACCTCATAAGCACCATAAGGATTGAAATGGGTGTTGTCGGCGAGGGCTTGTGTCTGACCGGGATAAGTGTTGGCAGGATAGTGTACGAGTGCCTTGGTGCTGTTGTCATAGCCTAAGGTCTCGAAGAATGTACGGGTCATGTCGTGAAGTTCGATGACCGGCACATTCTCACGTCTTGCCACGGCACGCATGGCATCTGGATAATCACCATGGGTCTCCTCGATTTTCGTCTTGCTGTTGTCAAACTTTCTGCGTTGTGTCGGAGTGATGAAGACGATGTTTCCTCCTTTCTTGCGCACATTGTCAATGAAAATCTTGAGATTGTGTACGAAGTTATACCATGCTCCGTCACCAGGGCGATGCTCTTTCTGGTCGTTATGGCCGAATTCGCAGAAGACATAGTCGCCTTTTTTCATCATCGACAGCACCTTGTCAAGTCTGTTTTGGGCAATGAATGTGCCGGCAGTGAGTCCGCTTTCCGCTTGGTTGGAAATGCAGATGTTGGTGTCAAACCATCGGGGAATCATTTGTCCCCAACTGGCGTATGGCTCGAAGGCTTGGTCCACAACGGTAGAGTTGCCGCAGAGGAAAAGGGTTGTGGCCTTGTCGTCAGGTGTGATTTCAATCTTGTTGACCACAGGTTCCGCTCCGGTAAATTCCAATGTGAGCCGGTCGTCCCAACTGAAATGACCGTTCTTCTCGCGAGGTTTCAGTTTCACCGATTCCTTTTCGCTGATTTTCGGAGAACGCTTGTTGACCACAAACTCGAAGGTCTTCATCTCGCCCTTCTTGGTCTTGGTTTCTTCCAAAAGCAATCGGCGGGCTTCAGCACGCACAACAGTGCTGCCGGCTTTTTTCTTGGAACCGAGTGTCACTTTGACGAGATAATTGCCGTCAGGTACTTTGACTGAATAGAAAAATGATTTGTTGCCCTTCACGGCAGTAGCGCTGGTCATATCATAACCGTAGCCTGTCGCATCGGAATATTGGGGCTGTTGTTTGGTCAGATCAAAAGTCTGCGCGGATAAGGGTGTGGATGTCAGTGCCAGCAAGGCACCAGACAGGAAAAGCTTAGTGTATTTGTTCATTGTATCGGGTATTGATTTATTCTGCCTACAAATTTACTGAAGATAATCCGATTGACCTTGAAGATAGCGTACAAAAATTAGTCATATCGTACAAATAGTGCCAATTTTATTTTGTATTGTCTTTGATTTGCATTACCTTTGTCGAAGTACTAAAGCATACTATTTGTTAATCGGAGGACTTTATCATGAAAAAGATAACTGTTGAGAATTTCGATGCTGAATATGAAGATTCAATTGAACAGCAGCAAATCGATAAGTTCGTGTGTGACGAGATGGGGCGGCAGATACACCGCTATATCAAGGGCATGTCGGGGAGCAAGCAGATTATGCTCAAATTTGAGGAACAATTGTCTTCCCTGACCATTCCGCAGAAAGAGGAGGCCATCGCCCGATACATTGATTTGAACCGTAAGGCTATCAGTGGGCTGGACTTTAAAATCGTCCTTACACGTGCCATGGCCAACTATTGCGATACCTTTGATTATTTGCTGAGACTTGTGAACGACAAACGAAAGATGGTCTACTATCTCAATCGTATCAAGAGCAAGTATCTCCAGTATCACACGGTGTTCGAGGAAAACGGAAAGTTCGGCATCAAGGATCATGCCGGACGGATATTGGTAAAACCGGAATACGACTTCCTTCGCACGGTCTATACTTATGTTGATGACCTGCAAGTGATGCCGATCATCGCACAGAAAAACGGGAAAATGGGATTGATCTTGCCGGATTACCACGATACGGTAGTGGCGGATTTCGTCTATGATGACATCTCCTTGCGGGATGAATATCCTTATTTCGAGGCGACCAAAGATGGGTTGACCGGCTTGATAGACAAAGACTATAACTTTATAAGACTATAAAAACACGACAAAAGGAGTTGTCCACTGAGGGGCAACTCCTTTTATTCTTTTGGAAAAGATTTCTATTTCACGATTTTTGCGTCACTTCTGAGCACCAGCTTGATCTTCTTGTCCTTGCTGATCACGGGCTTTTTCCATTCGCCCTTGCAGACAAGAATTGTGGTCTTCTTGCCGACAGGTGCGGCGTTGACAGCCTCTTGCAAGTCGAAGTAATCGCCCTGTCCGCTGCTGGCCACTACCAAGTCGTAGTGGCGGATGTATTTCTTGAGGGCAGGCACCTCCTTGGCAATAGCGTCAGCCAATAAGGAAGAGACTACTCTTGCGCCATGTACATTATAGTGGGTGTTGTCTTTTCGTCCCTTGGGGATGGCTGGATTCTCACCCGGCAGATACCACATGTGCAGTTTTCTGGACTCTACAGGACCCAAGCCTTGCTCCAAGTCATGGGTGATTTTATTGGCGTCAACGAACGGAACGTTCATCTCTTTTGCCACATTGCGCGGAGAGAGAAGGTAGGCTCCATGGGTGTCAACGAGGGTGTCGCCTTCCACAATCTTGCCTCCGCCATTGGCGTTGGTTGTCTTGCGCAGGGCCTCGTCCTCAATATCCTTGCCGGAAGTGGCTTTGAGGTATTGTCCTGACTCATAGTAGAAAATGCGGCGAACCACGGCGTTGAACAACACAGGTATGCCGCCTCGTTCACGGGTCTCACGCACAAACTTGCGCAAGTTGTCGTCGAATGTCGTTCCGGGATCTGTGTGGCGGTCGGCTTTGGGCTTTTCGTCGTTGTGCCCGAACTGGATAAACACATAGTCACCGGGCTTGATGCGGTCGAGCACAGCCTTCCATCGTCCCTCGTCGATAAACGATTTGGATGAACGGCCGTTCAGTGCGTGGTTGTCCACACGAACGTCTTCAGAGAAACAGTCTTGCAGAACCATTCCCCATCCACGTTCGAGGTTGCCATTCTTGATGTCTTTGTTGGCCATCGTGGAGTCACCGATGGTGAAGATGGTGATGGTCTTATCTTTCTTGAAAGCGGAAAGACCGATGATGGCTACCAGTGCGATGGCCAGTGCCAACATCCCTTTGATTTTTTTATTGATTGCGTGCATATTAAAATAGGTGATTGTTTGTTTGCTGATAGCGTGTCAGTCGTTGTGTTCCAACTTGATTCCCACATTGATCACACCGGGTAAGTCTTCCCTTCGCATGTTGTGTCTCACAGTGACGTGGAGTGAGTCTCCTTTTTCCAACTGTAAATCTTTGATGGGAAATCTTGTTTGGTAGAAGTTTACCCCTTGGCCGACTGGCTTCCCCATCTTGTTGATTGTCGGGCAAGTGATGGTGTCGTTTTGCGTGATGTGCCGGTTGGGGATATTTGTGCTCACGATGAGTGTGATGCTCATGAAGGGGAAGGCTCCGTTGATGCGGAGTCCTCCCTCCATGTTGTATGTTCCTGTTGTGTCTACTGGTGAAATGTCGAAATGCAGCGTGTCTGCCTTGTTCCATCCAGCCACGGGTGTGTCGTCATACCTGTCATAGACCACCTTGCTGTCGCATGCGACGATGAGGAGGGTGATGAGTATGGCGATGAACAACTTACTTTTTCTCATTTCCTTGTTGTTTGTTCTCTGTTTGTCCGCCCTCATTCTTGTTCTGTTGACGGGGCTGACGTGGCTTTCCGCCTTGGCGTTGAGACCGTTGTTGGTTGTTCGGGCGTCCTTGGCGCTCACCTCTTGGGCGGTTGTTTTGTCTTGGCTGATTGCCTTGCTGTTGTCCTTCTTGTTTGGGCGCTTTTTCCTGTCCTTCCGCAACTGGGGTGTTCTCTTGTTTGTTGCGGTTCTCTTGTCTATTCTGACGTGCAGGCTTCTTTTTCTTCTTCTTTTTGTCAAAGCGGGTGATGCTCTCACCGGCCAACAGGTCTACAGGTTTCTGTGGCTCTTTCATCTTGCCGTCTTCTTCAAGAGAAAGAGGCTTTTCTCCTTGCTTGTTCATCTCGATGATTTCCATAGCCCGTTTGCTGCTGATGGTTTCCAGGTTTGCGGCAAGGTTCTTGTCTGTGGAGTAGGTCACCAGTCCTGCCAGGATGTCTGTCTTGAACAGATAGTAATCGTTGTCTTTGGTCTGCAGGATCATCTCCTTGCTAGGCATTTTCCGGCTGGCTTCCACATATTGGTCTACCTCATAGTTGAGGCAGCACTTCAGTTTCGCGCACATGCCTGCCAACTTCTGCGGGTTGAGTGAGATGTCTTGGAAACGTGCGGCATTGGTGCTGACGCTTACAAAGTTTTTCATCCAGGTGGCACAGCAAAGCTCTCTGCCGCAAGGGCCTGTTCCACCGATGCGTCCAGCCTCCTGTCTTGCGCCAATCTGCTTCATCTCAATTCTCACATGGAATGTCTCTGCCAGCACTTTGATCAGCTGTCGGAAGTCCACACGCTCGTCAGCGATGTAATAGAAGATGGCCTTGTTGCCGTCGCCTTGATATTCCACATCGCCGATTTTCATTTGCAGTCCAAGGTCTTTGGCAATCTGACGGCTTTGGATCATGGTGCCCTGTTCGCGGCTTTTGGCTTCGTGATATTTGTCCATGTCCACCTGCTTGGCCAGTCTGTAGATGCGCTTGATGTCGTCGGCACTGCGCAGGTTGGCTTTCTTGATTTGCAGTTTCACCAACTCTCCTGTCAGTGTCACCACACCGATGTCGTGGCCCGGACTCGCCTCCACAGCCACGATGTCTCCCTTCTTGAGGTCCAGTCCGTTCACGTTGTGGTAGTATCCTTTGCGTGTGTTTTTGAACTGAACTTCCACGAGGTCGGTGCTCTGCGCGTTGCCGGGCACGTCGGCGAGCCAGTCGTAGGTGTTCAGCTGGCGGTCTTGTCGGCCGCATCCTCTTTTGCAGAGTCCACGGTCGCAACCGTTACATATCTTGTATTTCAGATTCTTATAGTCCATATATGCTATTATATATAATGTATATTATTTTTGAATGAGTAGTAAAATCATTTTGAGGGCCAAGTCGAAGAACACGATTTTCCCGTTGGCATTCTGTGAGATGTCGCGAAGTGCCCGTTGCAGCAGGCTGTTGATCGGGAGCACATTCGCCTCATTGATGAAGCGGGCAAAGTTCTTGGCAAACTTTTCCTCCTCTTGTGTCATGTAGCAGAGATCCGGTTGCTGGAAGTTGTACATGAAATTCTCGCGTATCATTCGTTCGAAATAGACAATCATGCGTTTTTGTTTCTCTCTTCCAAACTCGCTCACCGCATCGCTCCATTTCTTCAAGTCGTGTATGTTGCGCATGTAGGCATAGCGCATGAGCATGATGAACATGTCGAGAAACATGCGGTTCTCATTGCCTGTGTCCAGTTCTTCCAGCGCCTTGTTCCAGCTGCCGTTCGCCACTCGGGCGATGCTGTGTGCCGATTCCGCATCGATGCCCCGGCGCTCCACCAACGCATTTTCGATGGCTTCGGTGGAGATGGTCTTGATGTCGATGCGCTGTACACGACTGCGGATGGTGTCGAGCAGTTTCTCCGGTGCTTCGCTGACCATGATGAACACTGTGCCCTGTGGCGGCTCTTCCAGCAGCTTCAACAGTTTGTTGGCACTTGTCTGGTTCATGCGTTCGGGCAGCCAAATGATGGAGACCTTGTATCCTCCCTGGCTTGACTTCAGACTCAGTTTCTTGGTCAGCTCGTCGCTTTCCGCACCGGTGATGAGGGCCTGCTGGTTGGCGGCGTTCATATATCCCATCCAGTCGTCCAGTGTGAAATAGGGCGATTTGCAGATCATCGTGTGCCATTCCCGGGCATATTCGTCACTGGTGGGCTGATGCTCGCTGCTGGAACCCGGTTGCTTGATGGTGGGATAGGTGAAATGCAGGTCGGGGTGCTCCCATTTGCGCAGCATGATGCACTGCTTGCAGGTGCCGCAGGCATCCTCTTCCTCCTCGTGCCGCTCACAGAGCAAATAGGACGCGAATGCCAAGGCAAGAGCCATCTTGCCCACACCGGGTTTACCGCAAAGCAGTATTCCTTGTGGCACGCGGTTCTCGCGCACCATCTGCCGGAAGCGTTGCTTGGCGTCTTCTTGTCCTATTACCTCGCTGAATTTCATCTTGGATTTATAAAAGTCTCTTGGTCACCTCGTATACGGAGTCGACAGCCGAAACCGTATAGAAATGTATGTTGTTGATGCCTTGCTGATAAAGTTGCTTGCACTGCTCTGTTGCCCATTCGATGCCGAGTGCTTTCGCGTCATCGTCGGTCTTGCATTTGAGTATTTCCTTGGCCAGTTCCTCAGGAATGTCGCAATGGAAAGTCTTGGGCACTACAGTGAGTTGTGACAACTTGGCGAAGGGCTTGATGCCTGGCACGATGGGAATGGTTATGCCCATCTCTCTTGCCCGCTTCACGAAATCGAAATATTTGTTGTTGTCGTAGAACAGCTGGGTCACGGCATACTGGGCACCGAGGTCCTGCTTTTCCTTGAGATATTTCAAGTCTTGTTCCAAGTTGGGCGCTTCATCGTGCTTTTCCGGATAGGCGGCAACGCCGAAAGCGAAGGGCGTCCCGGGCTTTTTGATGGGTGTTCCGTCGATGAATTTGCCCTCGTTGAACTGGACCACTTGCTTGATTAATTCTGTGGTATGGGCATATCCGTCGGCGGTCGGAGTGAACATCCGGTCTTCCTTGGCCTTGTCGCCACGGAGCAACAGCAGGTTGCTGATGCCGAGAAATTGCAGGTCGAGCAGTTCATACTCGATGTCATATTTCGACACACCGCTACAGATGATATGGGGAATGACCGGAATGTCGTACCGGTTTTGTATGGCGGCGGCGATGGCGATTGTTCCCGGACGGCGGCGCACGCGGAACCGTTCGAGCAGTCCGTTCTCGCGCTCGCGGTAGACAAACTCGCTATGGTGCGTGGTGATATTGATATAGAGAGGATTCTGCTCCTTCAACTTGTCGATGGTTGAGAACAGTCTTTCTGTGCCCATGCCCTTAAGGGGAGGAAGCACTTCGAAGGAAAAATGTTTTCCTGTAGTTTTATTATTCAATATTTCTGCGACATTCATACGCTCATACAATTTGTTGCAAAAGTACGAAAAAAAAGCCATATTCATTCATTTACTTCCACAAAACCTGTCGTAAATAGGGCAAAAGCAGTCATTTGACAGCTTTTGCCTCTCGATTGGCATGGATTCTTATGATTGCGCTTGGCAGACGTGTGACAACACTTGCGCCACATCTTCGGCACAGTTGGCAAGATTCAGCTCTTTTTCGGCAAAGGCTCTTCCCCGTTGGCCCATTTGGGCGGCCTCCTCGGGATGTTCCACCATGTAGCGTATGGCGTTTATCCATCCTTCCGTGTCATAATAGTCCACAGTGATGCCGCATTTCTCGCGGTCGATGTCCACGGGCATTTGCGGATTGCGGCTACAGATGAGCGGAATGCCCAATGCCAATGCCTCGACCACGGTTGTCAACCCTACGGTGTAATTGGTCTCCTTGCAGCAGATCACCACGCAAGCGGCAGCGTTCACCTTCAGACTCATCGCCTGGTGGGCAAGCCCCTCGATGAAGTGCACATGCGTGTTCTTGTCGGTGCCCAACTCGTTGAACAATTTCTCATAGTCCGTCCCGCCATAGGCATGGCAGATATAGATGTCGAGTGGCGCTTCCGTGGTGCGGAAGGCGGATACGAGGGTGGGCATGTCGCGCATCTCCTTGCCGGTGGAGATGAACCCATGCCGATGGGGCTGAATCTCGGGCAGAAGGGATTGGAATGGAGCGGTTGAGGCTTGTGCCGATGAGCGGAGCAACCGGTCGTAGTAGTCGAGGTCGGCTCCCCAACGGGCAATGTGCATGTGCGCTCGCCGTGCCTTCTTTGACTGGAGCGAGTCGTCGATAATCTTTTGGGAGAAGAAGAACAGCTCGTCCAGTCCCCGGTAGAAGAGCCGTGCCACGCATTCGCGCATGCCGCTCTTGGCGGTGACCACTGGCTGGTGGTGCCACACGCAAATGGGTTTGCGGTAGAGACCGAGCGCCCGGAGGAAAACGATGATTTCAAGTCCACGGAAGGTGGTGGCGTAAATGGCGTCGAAATGTTCCCGGCAGGTGAGCACTTGCCAAGCCACATAGAGAGACTGTTGCCAGCGATGCGGAAAAAAATGGAACTTGTGCCACACCACGCCGATGCCTTTGGCTTCCAGATGGGTGGCTCCATAAAGGAAATGACCGGGATAGGTTCCTTTTCGCCAACCATTGAGGATGGTCTGTATGTCGGTGGTGTGATAATAGTATACTTTCATGTTGCAAAAGTAACAAATAGTCTTGGGTAATACAAAATTAATGCTTACTTTTGTGACATTCAACTTCACAGGAACAATGGCTTCACTCAAGGAACGTACTGCCTCCGGACTGCTTTGGGGCGCAATGAACAACGGACTTATGCAGTTGCTGAACATCGTGTTCGGCATCTTTTTGGCGCGTATGCTCTCGCCGGATGACTATGGCTTGGTGGGCATGATTGCCATCTTCACCGCCCTTGCCGCAACGCTGCAGGAGAGCGGTTTTACTTCGGCTTTGGTCAATAAAAAGGAGGTGACGGACAACGACTACAACTCTGTCTTCTGGTTCTCCACCTTGATGAGTGCGGCTTTGTTTGTCCTTCTCTTTGCTTGCGCACCGCTGATAGCGCTCTATTTCGGTCAGCCCGAACTGGTGCGCTTGTCCCGCCTGGCTTTTGTCTGCATTCCGCTTGCCGCACTTGGTGTTGTGCCCCAAGCCTATCTGTTCAAGAACTTGAAGGTCAAGGAGGCCACCGTCGTCCGTTGTTCCGGCTTGCTCATTTCCGGCATTGTGGGCATCGTGCTCGCCTTCCGGGGCATGGCCTATTGGAGTCTGGTGTGGCAGCAGTTGTGCTATGTGGGCATCACCAGCCTCGGCAAATATGCGCTCATACCCTGGCGTCCTTCGCTGAAGGTGGACTTCGGACCTGTCAGGTCTATGTTCGGCTTCAGTTGCAAGATTATGCTCACCTCGATAGTCACCACCATCAACCAGAACATCCTCACCGTCATCTTCGGCAGCATGTTTACCAAGCGTGTGGTGGGCAACTTCACCCAGGCTTTCAAGTGGAACAACATGACGTCGAGCCTCGTCTCGGGCACCATTGCGCAAGTGGCACAACCGGTGTTCTCGTCCATTCATGACGACCCGGAGCGATTGGTCCACGTGGTCCGTAAGATGATACGCTTTACAGCGTTTCTCGCTTTCCCCGTGATGTTGGGACTTTGCATCATTGCCCGGGAGTTCATTCTCATCACCATTGGTTCCAAGTGGATAGGCAGCATCGTTTTGCTTCAGATTCTGTGTGTCAGTGGCGCTTTCATTCCTTTGCAGCAGACTTATCAAAACCTTATCGTGAGCCGCAACCGCAGCGACCTGTTCATGTGGATTACGGTTTTCCAGGTGGCGTTGCAGATTGTGGTGGTGCTGGTGCTTGGCCACTATGGCATTGAGATGATGGTGACGGGCTATTCCTTGTTCAATATTCTGTGGCTGCTGGTGTGGCATGGCTATACCCATCGGCTGATACCTTTGCGCTTGACCGATGCCGTGCGCGACATCCTGCCGTTTCTGTTGGCTTCACTTGTGGCGATGGCTGTCGCTTGTCTTGCAGCCATGCCCTTTGAGGGTGTCTGGCTCAAGATGTTGACGAAGATTGCAGTGGCGGCTGTTGCCTATTTCCTGATGATGAAGGTTTCGCATGCCAAGATTATGGAGGAATGCATTGCCTACGTGTTCAAGCGAAAGAAAAATCAGTAATGCGCTGCAAGGCTTGACCTGCTGTTGAGGGCAAGTATCATGATACATAGACGCGCTATAATTTTTTTTCTTTCATTGATTTGCAACTTTTGTCACCATATTGATTATTGTATTGGTAATCAATATGTTATGGGTAACAAATAGCTGTATTATTTGCCACCTATCTGTCATCATTTGCCACCAGCCGCCTTCAACAGCAGAAAAAGCGTGTTCGGGGATGGTTCATTGACTTTGAACAAATAGTTCAAGGCGGTGGAACTGATAGTTCATCCTACGAATGCAAATCTGAACACTTGACTTTAGGGCAAAATAACGCAAATAGTCGGTGGCAGATGCTTTATCTGTCACCGACTATTTGCAACCCGTAACCATTTGATTTTCAGCTAATAAAACTGAAAGGTGGCAAAATGGCAAGTCGAGAGGAAAAAATGATTATAGCAAATACAACCCGTAGAGGTAGCCGTTGTACACCCACAGGTAGACTGTGAGGAACAGGATGACGAGTCGCAGGGGCATGAGCCACTTCAAGCGGATGGCCTTGAACAGATAGGCAATGGCCAACGGAATGATGAAGAGCCAGTGGGCACCCATGATGTAGACCTCGTTGATGCCGAAGCCGATGACCATGTGGATGACCATGTCGAACAGGAAGAAAGACATGGCAAGCCAGAAAAACTTGCTCCTTCTGCCGCACCAGATACCGGTCAAGAACAGCAGCACGATAATGGCTTCCACCGTATAGCTGAAAGGATTGTGATAGTTGACGATGACTGGGCGCTTGGTGAGGGTGTCGCACAGCAGATAGTCGCGGTGCAGCTGGATGGATTCGCCGAAGAGATTTTCCACCGATGTGTCCCAACGTGGGGTCGACACGTCAGTCCATCCCCAGAATCCACCTTTCTTGATAGGCGTTCCTGTATGTGATTCCGCCATTTTCACCTTGGCCTTCTGGCGCCGTTCGGCAGCAGAGTTGTCTATGCCCTTCTTCTTCAGCGCCTCCTTCTTCTTGGCCACGGCTTCCTTTTTCGCTTGCTTGGCAGGATAGACGATGTAGTCATACTGCAGGCAGGCGCCATACCATATCAGTCCGGCAGGGAGCAGAATGGCGAAAATCATGTTGCGCCAGTGGAAGCATCGCTTGCCGTTGCAGAACAAGTTGGCAAGAAACACCTTGATGCCATTGTTGAGCGAGATGCCCGCCGTGAAGAAGAACAGCACCACCGTCTGGAGAATGGTGAGCTGCTTTCCGTTTTTCATCTTCACTCCCGAAAACCAAAGCACCAACAGGAGCATGGTCAGCGAGAACCCGAAATGGTCGGGGACGGTATAGGAAATCATCACGTAGGCGAACGAGTACATGAACGCTGAGAGCAGAGTGGCGTCCAGCCGGGACAGTCCCACGATGTCGCGGAAAATGCGGTAGATGAACAGCACGGAATACATCACGGCGGCGATGAGCATGGCTGCCACGACAAATTGCACGCAGTTCATTCCCGTCAACCACATCAATCCTTGGTTGATGAGGTAGGGGATGTACATGAAAAACGCCAACAGCGGATGGCGATAGACATCGTATGACACGTTCCACTCGCTCAGCACATAGTAGGTGATGGGGTCGAAGCCCGAGATGTGGAACCGGTTGATGAACACGGGCCAATAGTATTTGTGGAACCGTGTGAACACATCGCAGTATTTGTACACCACCATGGCGTTGAGCAGAAGGAACACCAGCACGGTGGACAGTGCCAGCCAGCGCTCCTCGCGGCGGACACGGAAGATGGACAATAGTTGTTTCATTTCTTTAAGAAGTATCTAACTAACAGAAAGTTGACGGGCACGCAGACGCAGAACATCGGCAGTGGCGCCAGGGATTTGGACACACCCAACCAAAGGAAAAACGAGAGGCAGGCGGTCTGCAACAGGTAGTTGACCACATGGGAGAAGGCGAATCCCGCTCCCCGCTTGGCACTCGATTTCACCCGGAAGGTGAAGCGTGTGGAGGCGATATAGTTGTAGATGAAGCTGATGGCATAGCCCACGGTGTTGGCCACGGTGGGGTGCATCCATCTTGTCGCCACCACGTAGACGAGGTATTGCAGGATGGTGGCGGTGACTCCGACGATGCCGAACCTGATCACCTCGCCCATCTTGGCGCGCTGTTCGTCGCTCAGTCTACTCCAATAGTTCATTCTCTGAAGGGTTTATAGTGGGCCTCGTCGGCATATTCCATCAGGGCGCGGTCGCCGTGGCTGTCGCCATAGGTGGTGAGATGATAGAGCTTGCGGTCGGGCATCACCTCGAGCAGTCGGCGCACCTTCTCCTCGCCATAGCAGTTGGGGGTGAGAAACCTCCCGGTGATGGTGCCGTTTTCCACCTCTATCTGTGTGCCCACGATGATGACGCCTCCCGTGTTGTTGGCATCCTCACCGAAGATGTTGAAGAACGGGCGCACCCAGTTCTCCACGCTTGCCGTGATGATGAGCACTTTCTCGCCGGCATGCAGTGCCTGGCTGATGAGGGGGATGGCCTTGGTGCGGATGATGTTGCGGTGGCGTGCGGCAAACTGTGCGCACAGGTCGTTAAACCGTTCTATGTTCATTCCTCCGAAGAAATAGGTGAAGATCTTCTCCTTCGCCTCTCCGTTGGAGTAGAGGTGCAGTTTCATCAGTACCAGAATCAGACTGTGACGGAGAAAGCCCAACAGAAAGCGTCGTGTGCCGCAGGCAAACTGGATGAACGCGAGCAGCGTGTCGCAGGTGGTGAGTGTTCCGTCGAAATCGAATACTTTTACTTCTCTCATTCTTAGTTGAAATATATCATAAACATAAAGGTGAGTCCCCATCCCAGGATGATGAGTTGGGTGAACCGGTCGTAGAGCACCACCTTGGTGGGGTCTCCACTTTTCTCGTCGACCACGGCAATCTGGATGTAGCGCAGCAGTCCGAGGATGACGAAGACGGATGTGAGATAGAGATACTCGTTTTGGAAATGCTCGGTCACTTCGGGCGACACCGTGTACATGATGTAGCACACCAGTGTCACGGAGGCACTGATGGTGATGGCCTGGTTGATGAAGGTGAGGTTATAGCGGATGGTGTTCTTGCGTGGCGCCTCTCCGGTCTTGTTCATGCGCAGCACGTCGTCGCGGCGCTTGGCAAAGGAAAGGAAGAGCGTGAGCAGGAAGGTCATCAGGACAATCCACTTGCTCAGCACCACGTCGCATGCCTCGCCACCAGCCACGATGCGGAGCACGAAGCCGAACGCCACGATGCACACGTCGATGATGGCATATTGCTTCAGTTTGGCGCAATAGCAGAGGTTCATCACATAGTAGAACAGCAGCACACCGCCCACCTGCCAGCGGTTGGTAGGCAGCAGGGCCACCATCGCCATGGAGAGCACGAACATCAGCGCCATGAGCAGATAGCCTTGGCGCACGGAGATGGCGCCGGAGGCGATGGGGCGCTTGCACTTCACCGGATGACGCCGGTCGGCATCCACGTCGATGATGTCGTTGAAGCAGTAGACCGACGATGCGATGAAGCAATAGGCCAGCATGGTGAGCACACCCGACAGCAGCAAGGGCCAGTCGAGGATGCTTCCGCTGAAGAAAAGCGGCAAGAGCACAAACACATTCTTCACCCAATGCTTGGGCCGTATGAGTTTATAGAGAGGCTGTGTCATAGTCTAAACAGTTTTTTGGTGATGAAATCGAGAGCGTGGTGTGCCACCCAAGCCAGAGGCAGGGTGATGGCCACAGTGAGCAGGAAGGTTTCCCAATAGCCGAGGTGATGAGGCTCTATGTAGACCATCACGAAGTGCAGATGGATGAGATAGGCCTCCAGGCTCAGCGCTCCCACAAACTTGAAGGCGCGGTTAAACCATTTTGGCGTGCGCCGGAACACTCGGTTGAGCATGAGAATGCTGGTCACCGTAAATGGAATGTAGATCATTCGCTCCACGTAGAGCGGGAATCTCCCGTGCGTGATCTGTTCCAGATAGAGCGTGGTGCCGAAGGTGGAGAGGAACAGGAGGATGATCATCCAGATGGAGGCACCGTCGAGCCGTTCCTTCCGCTGCACGAGCACGCCGAAGTTCACCCCGATGAGGAACACGGGAACCCGGCTCCAGAATATCTCCAGATGACCGACGGCATGGTGGATAGGACCCACCCACTGCACGATGATGCACCACAGGATGCACACCATCGGTATCCACCGGTAGATGGGGTGGCGGATGATGAGGCGCATATAGAAGGGCGACACCAGGTAGAGGGCGAGGGTGGCGGGGATGTACCAGAAGCTCAGGTCGTCCATACGCCAGAAGCTCCAGCCTACGGTGATGTTGGCGATGAGGTCGAACACGTTGCGGCTGTAGCCGCCACCGTGCGAGTGGAGATAGAGCGGAATGTAGAATGCGCATGCCGCGAGAATCCATGCCGGGTAGATGCGGATGAGTCGCCGGGTGTAGAAATGACGCAACGAGGGATTCTTCGTCCATGAGAACCACAGGCCGACACCGCTGAGGAAGAGGAACATGTCCACTCCCACATTGCCGCACCGGCGCAGACCGTAGAACGGGTCCGTGCGTGCCAGTCCCACATGGAAGAGGATGATGAAGAGCATGGCGGCTCCCATCAGTTCGCCACGATAGCGGCTGATATTGGCGAGTTCGATGTCTTTGACTTTCAGCATAGGCTCAGAGCTTGGGTGAGGGAATCAGACGCAATGCCTTGTGGAACGCCCACGAGAGCAAAACCGTGACCACGACATAGAGCAGGATGCCCTCATACACATGGCCGCGGAACGACATGGGGATGATGATCTCCCGGGTGATGGGATGTATGACGAACATGGCGGCGGAGATGCTGCCTACCCATTCCATGGGGCGGAGCAGCTTGGCGGGCAGCAGACGCACACCCGCTACGGCGCCGGTCACCACGAAGGCGGGGCACCACAGCCATCCTTGAAACTCGAATCCGAGGATGAACACCAGAAACACCGACAGGAGGAGCACCGCCAGGGTGTTGGCACGGCTCAAGTCTCTGCCGTGCCGTGCATAGAGCAGACCCAGTCCGAAGGGCAGCACTGCCCCGAAGAAGTTGTAGCGCACGCGGTTCATCGAGTCGAAATCCTGCTCGCAGAGCACTTCCAACAACCAGCACACCACCATCATCACGATAATGTTGCGTGACGGCATGCGGTAGAACAACAGCCGGTAGAGCACGTAGAGCTGCATCATCAGCGAGAAATACCAGTAGGGACCGGGCTTGATGATGTGGTCGGGATCGGGCAGGAAGTTGATGTACATGAGCAACTGCGCCACCACACGACCTATCGTATAGCCATGGTAGCCGTGGGGATGCAGATAGCTGACCACGGCGAAGGCGATGTAGCCGAGGAACATCAGACGGAGCAACTTGACGTAGTGGTACTTGGTGAATTTCATCACCGGCACTCGCTCGCTGCCCTCCCGCTCATATTTCATCACCAGTCCGAAACCGCTCACAAACAGGAACACGGGCACGCCATAGTGTCCGAAGAATGAGAAGAGGTGGACGAAGAGGTCGTGGTTGAGCGAGGTGAGCCTGTCCCACAGCATGAGCGGCTTGGCCTGGTCAAACGTATACTCGTTCTCCTTGACGGCAAAACCGAGGAAATGGCAATAGTTGTGCAGCATGATGCACAATATCGCGATACCTTTTAGGGCTGAGCATTCAGCCCGTGAAAGCAGTTGTCTTGTCATTTTTCTACACCTAATTTGTCATAGTCGACCGTCGCCTTGATCACGCGTGGGCGCTTCTCGTTGTAGCGGTCGCTGAGGATATTGTATTCAGGGTGATAGTCTTTCGTATGGATGCCGGCGAGGTAGAGCAGCATGTGGGGCACGGCATCGGTCATCAGCCTGCGGTTGCGGGCACGCACAATCTCGTCGAACACTTGTGGATGGCTCACGGCATACTTGTGCGAGCACCATATCCAGAACGGAATGTCGAACTCCTCGCGTGCCAGACGGGCGTCGACATCGGCGGAGTGCATGCGTCCGAAGAATTTCACTTTGCCGTCGAAGCACTCCTCGCCATGGTCGGGCATGTAGATGACGATGGCGTCCTGGTCTTCGAAGAGTCTCACGATTTCGCGCACGATGGAGTCGTTATAGTGCACGGCATTGTCATAGTCGCACAGGATGCCGCGCTGACGGGCATTGAGGTCAGGGCGGTCATAGTCGTCGGGGGAGAACTTGCGCTGGTTCTTGGGGCAGCGGGTGTTGTACGACACGTGCTGTCCTGCCAGGTGGAAGATGATGAGGTTGTGCTGGGTGTTCTGGCTTTTCAACCGGTCATAGTCGCGCAGCAGTCCGTCGTCGAAGGGATGGAGACTGCTGTTGCGGGTGTCAAACTGGGCGGCGCTCAGCTCGGGATTGTTGAGGAAGAAGCCGCCGCTGAAGTCGTAAACAGCCTCCTTGGCTTTGGGCAAGAACTGGTTGGTGAGGAAGGTCACATGATAGCCGGCCTTGCGGAACACCTCGGGGAAGAGCGGATAGTCGCACCATTCGCCCCGTTCACCCACCACATGGAGGGAGAATACATTCTTGAACACATAGCTTGTCAAGTTCCATGGCGCAATCACGTCGGTGAACTTGTTGAGCATGCCCGAGCGTTCCAACTTCTCCTGCTCGGGAGTGGTCTTCATGTTATAACCGTAGATTTGGGCATGATGGCGGTTGTAGCTCTCGCCGATGATGAACACAATGTTGGGGCTGCGGAAGGTGCAGCTGTCCACCTCCACATTGTTTTTCGCCTTGACGAGCTTCTTGATCTGCTGCGAGGCGAGCGAGTTGGCATAGAGACTGAAGGCCAGTCGGTAGATGGGCAGATAGAGATTGGCGCAGTCGTCGAGCCGTGTCAGCTCGTGTTCCACGTCGCCGATGGTCGGCAAGGTCATCAGTCGCACTGTTGCCTGCTTGTTTTTCGCACAGGCAAAGCAGGCATAGATGACAATCGCCACCGACACCAAGCCCAAAGCCGGTACGCTCTGCTGATAGCAATGTTTCACCTTCATGTTCTGCAACCGCTCGCTGGCATTGAAATGAATGCGTCGCCAAGGTTTCAGGGCAAACACGATGTGGAGAATCAAGATGACCAGTATCCAACCGAGGCCGGAGAAGATAACGTCAGCGTTGAGGTAAGACTGCAAGAATTCTCCCGCCTCACGTGAGTTGGTCTCGTCGAGCAACAACAGCATGGTGGGGTTGAGAGTGGACTCAAACTTGACGAAGCAGAATGCGTCGGCAATGGCTGTGGCATAGAGCACCACATAGAGCACCCGTCTCACCCACAACCGCACGCGGCGGGGAATGGCGGCAAGCACCACGCAGCATACATACAAGTCAAGAAACAATTCCACATAGGTCAATTCGTAATAGTGGAATCCGCGTGTGTGGGGATCGGTCACCCATGAGCAGACCACGCCCAACACGTACATAAAGACGAAGAATGCGGCATTCAGTTCGATAGGGCGAAACGCCATGCGCAAGCATCGCTTCAGCAGTAAATAATATTTCACCTAATTATAAAATAATGATTACGAGTGCAAAGGTAGTGCAAATCGAAGACAATACAAAATAAAAGGCAACTTGTTTGACTTTTATTTTTATTGTTGAGATGCCGCCTACATTCTGTAAAGGTAGTGTAAATCGAAGACAATACAAAATAAAAGGCAACTTGTTTGACTTTTATTTTTGTTTTTCCAATCCCTTGCACTATCTTTGCAAGAGAAACATTAAAAATTGTAAGCAAGTGCAACTGGACAAGAAGACTATAACCTCGGAAGTTCGTGATTATCTGTTTATTACGATGGGAATGATTTCATACTGTATCGGTTGGAAGATATTCCTGCTCCCTAATAATGTCACCTCGAGCGGCGTGCCTGGCATCGCGTCGGTCATCTATTGGGCTACCAACATCCCAGCCCAATGGTCTTATTTCGCCATCAACGCCGTTTTGTTGGTGCTCGCCCTCATCATCATCGGTTATAAATTCTGCATCAAGACCATCTATGCCGTCATGATTGTGACGCTGTTCACCACCTTTCTCGACAACTATACACAACAGATTTCCCTGCTCCACGACCAACCGTTCATGGCGAGCGTGCTGGGAGCCGTCTTTTGCGGATGCGGCATCGGACTGGGCTTTGCCTATAACGGAAGCACGGGCGGCACGGATATCATCGCCGCCATCGTGAACAAATACCATGATGTGAGTCTCGGCAAGGTCATCATGCTGTGCGACGTGCTTATCGTCAGCTCCAGTTATTTGGTGCTCCACGATTGGGAGAAAGTCATCTATGGCTACGTGGTGCTCTATATCTCCGCTTTTTGTATCGACCAGGTGGTCAACACCAAGCGCCGTTCGGTGCAGTTCTTCATCATTTCAAAGAAGTATAAGGAAATAGGACAGCGCATCAACCGCAATCCGCACCGCGGCTGCACAGTCATCGACGCGTCGGGCTTCTATTCTGGTCAGGAGGTGAAAATGCTCTTTGTGTTGGCTCGTCAACGGGAGTCGAATACAATTTTCCAACTCATACAGGAGATTGACCCGTCGGCATTTGTGTCGCAAAGTGCCGTCATCGGTGTCTATGGCGAGGGCTTCGACCGCATCAAGCACAAACGTAAAGAGCCCAAGAAAATCTCCTCCGAGGACCTTGCCAAGATGGCGGACGGCGAGTAGACCGCCGTTAATGTGCCATTAGCGGTGCGTTAGTGTGCCATTAGCAGAATTTTCACCGCGGTGAAAAAGTTATTAGTCTGCCACTAACGCATCGTTAGTCTGTCATTAACGATTCCTTACTCGGCTTGTAGCCATTCTTTACTGCCTTATTCTTGTGCCTTCATTCCGTTGTAGGCACTGACCACTTGCGCCTCTATTTGGTCGGGCACGAGGCCGTGGATAGACTTGCCCTCATGGATGAGGTTGCGGATTTGGGTGCTGCTGACATTGAGCAAGGGCGTGTGCACCAACTTTACAGTGTTGGGCAGCGAGGTCTCGTCGATGGGCGAATCCTCCCGGGGATAGATGATGATGGGGTAGTGGCGCACGATGTCGTCAGCGTGCCACCATCGGTCGAAACAAGCCCAGTTGTCTCCGCCGATGATGAGTGAGAAAGTGCGCTCGGGATAGTCGGCAGAAAGCTGTTGCAATGTGTTCCATGTGTAGGAAGGGCGGGGCAGCCGGAACTCGTAGTCGCTGGCGGTCAGTCCCTTTTCGTCAGCAAGTGCTTGGCGTGCCAACGACAGTCTCTTGTCATCATCCAAAAGTTGTGAGTGCTTCTTCAAAGGGTTCTGTGGCGAGACGAGAAACCATATTTCGTCCAAATCGCCAGCCTCGAGAATGCGGCGGGCGAGGGCGATGTGTCCATAGTGGATGGGATTGAACGACCCTCCATAAATGCCTGTGCGAATCATAAGCGTAAATATTTCAGCGTAGCGGAGACGGTTCTCCAAACTATAACGGAAAAAGCCAAATGACTCGGTTACGGTATTGGAAACCAAGCATTTGGCTTTTGTAATCTTTAGATGTGCGGATGCGCATCATGTATCTGTGTGCTTTTTATTTCTCAATGAACTCCTTGACCAACCGATAGGCTTCCGCCTTGGCTGTCTCCAAGTCGTCGTTGACTACGACATGGTCAAACTTTGGCGCGAAGGTCAGTTCGTAGGCGGCGCGGGCGATGCGGTCCTCAATGACCTCGGGAGCGTCTGTGGCGCGGCCCACCAGCCGGTTGCGTAACTCCTCGATGGATGGCGGCTGGATGAAAAGGCTCATGGCTTTGTCTCCATAAAACTGCTTGATGTTGCAGCCACCTTTCACATCCACATCGAAAACCACGTTCTCACCCTTGGCAAGCTGGCTTTCCACCTGTGACTTCAAGGTGCCGTAGAAACGGTCTTTATACACTTCCTCATATTCCAGGAACTCGTTGTCGGCGATGCGCTGACGGAATTCCTCGGGCGAGAGGAAGAAATATTCCACACCATTGCGCTCAGTTCCGCGTGGCGCGCGGCTTGTGCAGGAGATGCTGAAAGCCATGTTCAGTTCCTTGTGCTGCATCAGCCAGTTGATGATGGTGCTCTTTCCGCTTCCGCTGGGAGCGGAGAAGATGATGAGTTTTCCTTCCATAAGCGTGATTAGAGAGCGTTGAGCACTTGTTCCTTGATCTGTTCCAGTTCGTCTTTCATCTTCACCACGATGTTCTGCATCTCAGCCTGGTTGCTCTTAGAGCCGGTGGTGTTGATTTCGCGTCCCATCTCCTGGGCGATGAATCCGAGTTTCTTGCCTTGGGCATGTCCCTCTTCCATGGTCTCGCGGAAATATTTCAAGTGGTTGGCCAGTCGCTGCTTTTCCTCGCTGATGTCGAGCTTCTCGATATAGTAGATGAGCTCCTGCTCCAGGCGGTTCTTGTCATATTCCACCTCGGGAATGTTGTTGAGGCCATCCACAATCTTGGCGCGGATTTTCTCCACACGCGACTTCTCGTAAGGCTCGATGGAGGCCAGCAGATGGCCGATGTTGTCGATTTTCTCCGTGAATTTCTTCTGAAGTGCGGCGCCTTCCTGCTTGCGGAAGTCCACCAAGTGCTGCAAGGCAGTGTCGATGGCCTCGGAGGCAGCTTTCCACTCCTCGTCGCTCAACTGCTCCACGTCTATCTTGGCGGTCACGTCGGGCAGACGCAACAAGGTGGCAAACCAGTCTGTCGGCTCGGGAATGCCCGTCTTGGCGGCGATGTCCTTGATTTGGTGATAATAGTTCTCCACGAGTGCGCCGTTGATGGGTGTGGCGTCCACCACGGTATCTTTCTCAATCCAGATACTGAAGTCTACCTTTCCTCTCTCGAGCGCCTTAGCCACTTTCTGGCGAATCTCCATTTCCTTCTCACGGTAGAGGGGCGCTATACGTGTGGAAAGGTCCAAGGCCTTGCTGTTAAGGGATTTAATCTCAACATTGATTTTCTTTTCCTTGTAGGCCGCAACAGCTTTGCCGTAGCCCGTCATTGACTGTATCATAGTTTCTTTCACGTTAATTTTCTGCAAAAGTACAGATTTTTTCGGGAAAAAGAGTAAATTTGCACTTTATTAAGAATATTATTTATTTATGTCGTGCATATTGAATATAGATACGAGCACTGATGTGTGCTCGGTAGCTGTTAGTTTTGGGGGCGAGTGTGTGTTCACTAAGGAAGACCACAGTGGTCCCAATCATGCTGTGAAGCTCGGCGTGTTTGTCGACGAGGCTCTTTCTTATATCGACAGCCGAGACATGCCTTTGGATGCCGTGGCCGTAAGTTCCGGCCCGGGTTCCTATACGGGTCTGCGCATCGGTGTGAGCATGGCGAAAGGCATCTGCTATGGCAGGGATGCCAAACTTCTGGGCATTCCGACACTTGAGGTGCTTACGGTGCCTGTGCTTTTGAATGAGCATATCAAGGAAGAGGACGCCTTGCTCTGCCCGATGCTCGACGCACGCCGCATGGAGGTCTATGCCGCCCTCTACGACCGCTCCCTCCGTCCGGTCAGGGAAATACAGGCAGACATCGTCGATGCCGATACCTACAAGGAGTATCTTGACCAGCATCCGGTCTATTTCTTCGGCAATGGAGCCACCAAGTGCATGGAGACCATCAACCACCCCAACGCACATCTTATCAGCGACATAGAGCCTCTGGCCAAGAACATGTTCCCCCTTGCCGAAAAGCGCATGGCGGAAGAGAAGTTCGAGGACGTGGCATACTTTGTGCCTTTCTATTTGAAAAGTTATGTGGCGAAGATGCCGAAAAAACTCATTTAAGACAACATGAACATTAAAGGTTTAGACTACAACACCACACGAGAGAGACTTGTGCTCCCTGAATACGGACGCGAAGTGCAGAACATGGTAGACCATGCCCTCACGCTCCCCACCAAGGAGGAGCGCCAGCGGTGTGCGGAAACCATCATCGCCATCATGGGCCGCATGATGCAGCAGAACCAGAACGATACCAATTTCCAACGGAAACTCTGGGATCATCTCGCCATCATGAGCGGTTTCAAACTCGACATCGACTATCCCTATGACATCAAACAGGCAGAGGATTTCTCCTCCAAGCCCGAGCCGATGCCTTATCCCATGCAGCACATTCCCGTGCGCCACTATGGCAAGATGCTCTTCGAGATGTTCGACAAGCTGAAGACCATGGCGCCCGGGCCGGAGCGCGACGAACTGGTACGGCTCACAGCCAACCAGATGAAGCGTGACCTGATGCAATGGGGACACGGGTCGAGCGACAACGAGAAGGTCGCAGACGATCTGGCACGGTTCACTGACGGTGTCATCCAACTGGACCTCAACACCTTCAAGTTCGACCATATCGTGCTGGACAACAATAATGCGTCGACCTCAAGACGCAAGAAGAAGTAAGAAAAGTCACTCCCACCAAACACCAAATATTATTATGGAATCATTCATCATTGAGGGTGGACATCCGTTAAGCGGAACCATTCAGCCGCAAGGAGCCAAGAACGAGGCTCTGGAAGTGATTTGCGCCACACTGCTCACCGCTGATGAGGTGCGCATCAAGAATGTCCCCGACATCCTTGACGTGAACAATCTCATCCAGCTCCTGCGCGACATCGGCGTGAAGGTGAAACAACTCACGCACCATGAGTACGCTTTCCAGGCAGACGAACTGAACTTGGACTATCTTGAGAGCGATGATTTTGTCAAGAAGTGCGCCGCCCTGCGAGGTAGTGTGCTGATGATCGGACCACTGCTCGGACGCTTCGGCAAGGCTGTGGTGGCACAGCCCGGTGGTGACAAGATCGGTCGCCGCAGACTCGATACCCACTTCCTCGGATTCAAAAATCTTGGCGCGAAGTTTGGCTATGTGGAAGACCGTCATGTGTATGAAATCAATGCCCAGAAACTGAAAGGATGCTATATGCTCCTCGATGAGGCTTCGATTACGGGTACCGCCAACATCATTATGGCTGCCGTGCTCGCCAAGGAAACCACCACTATATATAATGCGGCGTGTGAACCCTATATCCAACAGCTCTGCCATCTGCTCAACAAGATGGGTGCCAATATCAGTGGCATCGGGTCCAACCTGATTACGATTGTCGGCGTGGAGAGCCTGCATGGCGCACACCACCAGATACTGCCCGACATGATTGAAGTGGGATCGTTCATCGGAATGGCCGCCATGGTGGGCGACGGCGTGCGCATCAAGAATGTGTCGGTGCGCGACCTTGGCATCATTCCCGAGTCTTTCCGCCGGTTGGGTGTGAAAATCAAGGTGGAAGGCGATGATCTTGTGATTCCTCATCAGAACCACTACGAGATTGACTCCTTCCTCGACGGCTCGTTCATGACCCTGAGCGACGCTCCATGGCCGGGACTTACCCCTGACTTGATCTCCGTGTTGCTTGTCGTTGCCACACAGGCGAGGGGCAGCGTGCTCTTCCATCAGAAAATGTTTGAGAGTCGCTTGTTCTTTGTCGACAAGCTCATCGATATGGGTGCGCAGATTATCCTGTGCGACCCCCACCGTGCTGTGGTGGTGGGACACGACCACAAAATCCGCTTGCGTGCGGGCCGCATGACCAGTCCCGACATCCGTGCCGGTATTGCCCTGCTCATCGCTGCCCTCAGTGCCAACGGCACCAGCCGCATCGACAATATCGCCCAGATAGACCGTGGTTATCAAGACATCGAGCACCGACTCAACAAGCTTGGTGCCAGAATCAAGCGTGTGGAAGCCTAACGAAACATTGCCGATATGATCAGAAAAGAAGACGTATATAGAATAGGTAAGATAGGAAAGCCGCATGGCGTGGCGGGCGAGGTGTCGTTTCTCTTTGATGACGACGTGTTCGACCGCACAGATGCCGACTATCTCATCCTGGATATCGACGGCATCCTCGTGCCCTTTTTTATCGAGGAATACCGGTTCAAGGGCAGCGAGACTTCCATCATGAAGTTCTGCGACATCGACACGCAGGAGAAGGCTGCCGAACTGACGGGCTGCGATGTCTATTTCCCTCGCCATATAGCCGACCAGGACGATGACAACATGTCGTGGGCGGAAATCATTGGTTTTGCCCTTGTCGACGAGACTACTGGCGACAAGGTGGGGACTATCACCCATGTGGACGATGCTACCATCAACGTGCTCTTCAGTGTGGAGACACCCGAGGGTGACGAAATCCTTATTCCCGCTTCTGAAGACCTGATCACCGACGTGGACAAACCGGGCCGTACCATCACTATGCAGGTGCCCGAAGGCCTGCTTGACTTATAACTTAGACAACATGAAGAAACAGATATGTATCCTGGGTTCTACGGGAAGCATCGGCACGCAAGCCCTGCAAGTGATAGAGGAACATGCCGACCTGTATGAAGCCTATTGCCTCACGGCGAACAACCATTGGCAGATGCTTGCCGAACAGGCACGGAAGTTTCATCCGGCTGCTGTGGTCATTGCCAACGACGAATACTACGATGACTTGAAGGCAGCGCTTGCCGACGAACTGGACATCAAGGTATATGCCGGTCGTGACGCCCTTTGCCAAGTGGTCGAGGCGGGTCCCATCGACATGGTGCTCACCGCCATGGTGGGCTTTGCCGGCCTTGAGCCTACGATTGCTGCCATCAAGGCACGCAAGAAAATCTGCTTGGCCAACAAGGAAACACTCGTCGTGGCGGGTGAGCTTATCTGCCAGTTGGCACAACAATATCATGCGCCCATCCTGCCTGTCGACAGTGAGCATTCTGCCATTTTCCAAAGTTTGGTGGGCGAGGACGAGAATCCTATCGAGAAGATTCTGCTCACTGCCTCTGGCGGTCCTTTCCGCGAGTTTACGCATGAGCAGTTGGAAAAGGTCACTGTGGCCGACGCGCTCCGCCATCCCACATGGGACATGGGTGCCAAGATCACCATTGATTCGGCGTCGATGATGAACAAGGGCTTCGAGGTAATCGAGGCTAAGTGGCTCTTTGGTGTGCCTGCAGACAAAATCCAGGTGCTTGTCCATCCGCAGTCGATTGTTCACAGCGCCGTACAGTTTCATGATGGCGCGGTCAAGGCACAACTCGGTGTGCCCGACATGCGACTGCCCATACAATATGCCTTCTCATTTCCGAAGCGTCTCAGCTTGAGCGAGGACCGGCTTGATTTGTTCAAGCATCCACTCGAGTTCTTTGAGCCGGACATGAAGAAGTTCCGCTGTCTGGCCATGGCCTACGAGGCTATCCGTCGCGGCGGCAACATGCCGTGCATCCTCAATGCGGCCAATGAGGTGGTCAATCTGGCATTCCGTCAGGGCAAGTGCTCGTTCCTTTCGATGGCAGATATCGTGGAGCAGACCATGGAGCGTACGGCTTTCGATGCCAACCCTTCACTCGACACTTATCTGCAGACCGATGCCGAGGCACGACGCATCGCCGCTGAAATATTGGCAACGAAGTCATAAAACACTGAAAATATACAAACATAAACAATGGAAATATTTCTGATAAGACTGCTGCAGTTCATGCTGGCAATCTCGATTTTGGTGCTCTTGCACGAGGGCGGACACTTTTTCTTCTCCAAACTTTTCGGCGTAAGGGTCGAGAAGTTCTATCTGTTCTTCGATCCATGGTTCCACCTATTCGAGTGGAAACCCAAGAAAAGCGACACCACATATGGTGTGGGC
>JBNMIE010000017.1:0-33548 GCA_050873125.1 Prevotella sp. | reverse complement strand
AGTAACGCTGACCGCTGAAGCCATTGTAGGTCAAGCCCACATGAGTCTGCCAACGGCGTGCACCATAGCGCTTGGAGTTGTAAGACACCATAGCAACGATGCGGTGAGGCTTGTCAAAGAGGGTGTGGCTCAAAGTCTGCTTGGTAGGATCTACACTGTAGTTGTAGTTCCAGCTGGAAGCGGCAACGGAAGAGGTACCATCATTCACAGAGAATGAATGACCGAAGGTGTAGGTAGCCATCAAGTCAAGACCGAAGTTGAAGCTCTTTTCCAATTTCACACTTGCAGAATAGCTGTAACCCTTGTTGGTGTTGGTGGTATGGATGATCTTGCTGAACGGATTGTTGTCAGACTTGAAGTATGTCGTACCGGAGTTTGGATAGTCAGCGCTAACAGCATATACCTTGCCGTTCTCATGGAGACAGAGGTTCTCAAACCATACGTTGTTGAAGCCCTTGGAATAGAGACCTTCGACAGTCATCTTGATGTCGCCGGGGAGCATCTGTTCAATAGCGAGGTTGGCACGGAGCACTTGAGGAAGCTTGAAGCGGCGGTCGATGGTGTTGATGACAGGGTTGGCACCCTTTCCCTTAGCCGCATTGTCTGCTACGAGCTGGTCTACATTGCTGCCATATTTCTCGAATGAGATGATGTTCTCGTCTGTGTTATAGATAGTCACACCTTTCTGCTCCACACCAGTGTTGTTCCATGCGTTGGCCATCCATACGAATGGGGCACGGCCATTGAAGATGCCGACACCACCACGGAGAGTGGTGCGATGGTCTGGAGTGACATACCAACGGAAACCGAGACGTGGAGAGCACATTACATAAGAGTAAGGTTTCTGTCCTACCATAGGGCCACCCAAGAAGGTGTATTTGCTGGTATTGAATTTCTCGTTGACAGAAGGAGAGTTGAAGTATACAGGCACATCAAAACGGATGCCGTAAGTGAACTGGAAGCGTGTGCTTGGATCCCACTTGTCCTGAACATATACACCAAACTGTCCAGCCTTGAAGTCAGGAGCATACTGCTTGGTGCCGGTGATGGCCTCGTCGGAGTAGTTGTAGACGAATGAACCAGCATGGTCGTTGAGGAAGTCGTCGATAGAAGAGTAAACATACTCACCATATGCAGCCTGGATGAACATGTTCTTCATCTTGTAGATTTCATTGTGTGTACCGACAGTCACGGTGTGGTTGCCGGAATAGATGGAGAGGTTGTCTTCTACGGTCCAAATGTCCTGGTTCAGATAGTTGGCTCCTGAAGAATACTCAGTACCGAGGTTCACCTTCTTGTTGGTGTTGATATAGATATTTGGACCTGCATAAGGCACCTCACGGTTGTCGCGAACGAAAGTCACACCTGCACGCAACTCGTTGTAGAGGTTGTTGTTGATATGAGAGTTCAACTCTGCCACAAATGAGTTGGTCTTGTTGTTCATTCTATACGTACTGTTGTTGAAATAGTAGGTATAGTTTCCTGAACCGTATACATCTTTATAAGAGTCGTTCAACTGGTAACGGAAAGACAACTTGTTGTTGGTATTGATGTTCCAGTCCAAACGCCCGAGTACAGAGATGCCCTGAGTGTTGATGTTGCGCTGGTTGAATGCCTCTTTGTGACCGGTATATTGCTCATAGCGGTCAGCGATTTTTTGAGCCAGTTCGGGAGAGAGGAAATAAGAGTCAGATGGGAAATAAGAAGAAGGATAGCTGTTCTTCTTATATTCGAAAGATGTGAAGAAGAAGAGTTTGTCCTTGATGATAGGACCGCCAAAAGTGAAACCTGCGGTTGTTGTTGTTTCGTCAGTGAGCTTCTGCTTCATGTTTCTGGCCTGGTTCCAACGACCATACATGTTCTCGTCGGTGTAATAGCCAAAGGCAGTACCCTTGAACTCGTTAGTACCCGATTTGGTGATAGCGTTGATGGCACCACCTGTAAAACCACTCTGTCTTACATCGAATGGAGAGGCTACTACCTGGATTTCCTGGATGGCATCCATGGAGATAGGGTTGGTACCTGTCTGTCCACCATTCGTACCTGAGCCGGCGAGACCGAACACATCGTTGCTCACCATACCGTCAATCTGGAAAGAATTGTAACGGTTGTTGGTGCCGGCGATGGTGATGCCGCCAAACTTGTTGTTTGTCACCAGTGGAGACAAGGTTGCCACGTCGTAGATGTTGCGGCTCACGGTTGGCGCATTCTCGATTTGGTTGCGGGAGAAGTTCTGTGCCGCACCGACGTTGGTTTTGGCCTTTCCTGTGATGGTCACTTCGCCCAACTGTTTAGCGTCTTCTTTCATGTCCACGTTGAACACGCTGGGTTCTCCCAATGAGATGTACACATTCTTGATGACCTCGTCCTTATAGCCGATGTAGGAGATTTTCACCTCGTAAGGACCTCCTACACGCATACCTTGAATGGCATAGCGGCCTTTGTCGTTGGTCACAGCGTTGTAACGTGTACCGGATGGTTGGTGGGTGGCTACAACTGTAGCACCGATGATTTCCTCGCCGCCAGCGGTGATTCGTCCATTAATGCTGGATGTAGTCACCTGCGCCATGATGCTTGTTGAGAAGGCAACAAGCATGGCGAAGAAAAGAAACAATCTTTTGCTCATAGCTTTTTTAATGTTTATAAACGAAAATGGGGAAGTAAAGGCCTCCCTTTTAATAATTATGGTGCAAATTTAAGCAAAATTTTTCAGATGAATGTTACATAGCTGTTAAATTTTTCTCTCTCTTCATGAAGTTTTTTATTTTTCCTGTGAATGGGGATTCTTTGGAGTGGAAGTGTAACACTTTAGCCGTGTTTTGGATGAATATGACAGCATCGTGATGCGGTTGTCATCTTGGTGGGGAATTGAAATGAAAAAACGGTCGCAAACATCGATGTTTGCGACCGCAAGTTCTATACACGAGAATGATTTATTTCTCTCTGCTATACCAAATGTTGATGACCTTCCGGCGAATGGCAATTTGGTTGATGATAGTCACGAGGACAAAGAGGATGATGCCCACAAGAATGGCTGGCAGGAATGAGCCGTCGTCAATCTGAGGGAACAAGGTCTCGATGACGTCCATGTAGTAGCCACGGACAAAATACAGAATCAGCCATGCGATCAGGAGTACTGCCACATTGAGGCCGAGCGTCAGCATCTGATAGGGACGTGCCACCAGCGACGGGCTGTAGCCGATGAGCAGCAGATTCTCCAGTTTGGAGCTGTTTTTCTGCACAAGCAGGTAGATGCTCAGCATGAGGATGTAGAAGCTCAGGATGGAGATGACCAGTCCAATGGCCATCACGAGGCTCACGACCATCTTCAGGAAGTAAGTGGTCTTTTCCGCATCCAGTTTGTCGCTTTCCACCTCATATCCTTTCTTGTCCAGATATTTGGTGATGTTTTCGTCGGCAGGGTTCACCACTTCCACGATGAGTCGGGTAGGGTCGCTCTTCTGTTCCGGTTCATAGTATTGGTTGCTCCAATCCATGAAACTCTGTGGAACGAGGATTGTGTTCAGTCTGTTGGAGAATCCGATGACCTTTCCCTTGTATTCCTCTTGGTGGCCATTGCCGTGGATGAAGATGCGGAAATCGATCATGCCCATCAGACCATCACTGATTTTGGGCAGTGAGTGGCTTTGTGCGAACCCGAAGTTATACATGTTAATATAGGTGCGTGGCAGAATGATGGGCACAACATTGCTCTTTTCCGTATACTTCCAGTCTTTGAGTGGCACATCGACAAAGTCGTCGGGCACACTCTCGAAAAACAGTTCGGAACTGAGCACTTGCTGTCCGTTCACACCCATGGAGGCATCCACCTTGTATTCTGTGGCGGTGAACTTGCCCACCTTCTTGACAAACTTCTGGTTTGTCAGGTCATCGATTTCGCTGCCGGTGAAGGCATTGGTGCGTCCGCTGATGGTGCTTGCCGTGCCGATGCGCTTGCTGACAATGAGATAGTCTGCTTTCATGAAACTGTCACCGGCTGTGAACACCGGTAAAACGTCTTGATAGAATTGAAAACCAAGCAAGACGATGAGCATGCCGAAGAGGTTGGCGAAGAAGAAGCCCACAAACTGGGGGATGCTGATATGCTGTCGGAGTAATTTCCAAACCAAATTCATAGTCTTAATGTTTTTTCGTAGTCTAAATCCATGTGCTTGCCGATGCTGGTCACAATCACGCCGGCCCCCTGACGCTTGGCCTCGGTCATCATGATGTCTGCCATGATGCGCGAGTTGTTGTCGTCGAGGTGGCTGATAGGTTCGTCGGCAAGGATAAAGTCAAAGGGCTGCACCAAGGCGCGAATCATGGCCACACGCTGCTGCTGGCCGAAACTCATGCGGCCGATGAGGGCGTCTTTCTTGTCGCCGATGCCGAGCATGTCGAACCATTCGTCAATCTGTTGTCTGCTCTTGAAGTTAGTGAGCTTATTCTTGATTTCCACATTCTCCAGAGCCGTGAGCTCGGGGAAAAGGCGCAACTCTTGGAAGAGGTGGCTGATGTGAGTCTTGCGCATTTCTGTCCAGTCGGCCACTTTATAATTCTTGGTGTCCTCGTTGTCAAACATCACTTGTCCAGTGTAGTCGTTTCTGTAGCCGACCACATAGCTGCAGAAAGTGCTTTTTCCCTTTCCGCTGTCTGCCTCCACCAGGTAGAGGTGTCCTTTTTCCAGTGTGACTTCTTGTTTCCATATCTCCGAATGGAGGTCGTCCCGTTGGGCGAACACGGCAGGAAGAACGGAATGAAATACAATCTTTTCCATTTTATTTAATGCTGTATACTATTGCGTTGATGTCGCCGAAGAGCGGTTTGAGCAGACCTGTGATGGCTGTCGCCTCACTCTTGTCGCTGGTGAGTCCAGCCAGGTTGAAGAGCATCACCATCTTCTTGCCGATGATTTGCTTCTTCACATTTTCCGGCAATTGCTTTGCGGCGGGCTTGATGGACGAGAGAGCCGTCTGCTGGCTGTCGCCGCTGAAAAACTGGTTGTCAGCCGAAACGCCGAAATAGAAGGCCGTCTTGCCGTCTGTATAATAATAGGAGTCTTTCTCCCAATCCACAATCTTTCCTCCCTTGGGGCACGACTGTTTCCAATAGTCCACATCGGCGAGCCAATTCTTGTTGCCCAGTTGTGCTGCCATGGACAGCTGCAGATTGTCGTCGGAGTAGGAGGGGATAACAATGCTCATGTCACCATTGACACTGCGGATGATGTTGTCCATGTCGACGGCGGCGTTGATGCCGGCAAGCAGCGCTTGCATGCCCTTATTGTTCTGCAGAAGTTTGATATAGTCCTTGCCGTCCACATTGACGAACATGCCCATCATGGCTCCCGCAGGCATGCTGCCCACGTATTTTCCTTTGATGGGGCGGTATACCTTGGCTGCCTCTTGCAAGGCTTGGTTGATTTGTTTGTTGAAGGAGAACGTCTGTCCGTCGATGAGCAGACAATCGTCTTTCACGTCTATCTGGGCGGCAATCAATACTTGTGAGGCATCAGCATCTTTAGGGGCACCGATGGTGAACGGAGCCACCATCTTCTCTGGCAGAGCCTGTGCTTGAGCCACAAGTGCCATGCTGCCTCCGATGGAGTCCACCTTATCATATATAGGAGAATTCTTGATTCCCTGCTCCTCGTCGGCTTTCAGATATTTTGCCATCTGCAACTGCATCTGGGCTTGGGCGGCTCCCACGGCAGGACCCATGATCAGGAGCGCCTTGTCAGAGAATCCTACCACCCAACTGTTGTTCAGCACACTGAACGTGAATCCTTTTCTCTCTATAGGCTTCTGTGCCACAGACTTTTGCGACAACTTGTCAATCCAATTGTTCAAGTCGTCTTTGTCAGACACTTTTGCGCAAAGACCGAGGTTGCCATCCGCCGACTCGAAGAGATACATCTTGCTTGTCACGTCGATGCCGCAGTCTTTCACATCGTCTATTTGGAGTAAGTCTTTTATCAGATTTTCGTGTCCATGCGTCGCCTCCGCCATCTTGCTCATATCGATGCTGATAAGTGCTGTGCTGCCATCGGGAATGGCGTTCACATAGTCGTTGTCCGAGCATGAACTCAACATGAAACCGCAAACTGCGGCTAAAAATAAACTTAGAAAAAAGTGTTTCATTGTGTTTGTTTATAATCTTCTTGCCAACTGGCTCATCATCACTGCCGACAAACCGGCTGTCTCTGTCCGTAGTCTTGCGGTGCCAAGCGATGTGGAGATGTAACCCTTGTCCAGTGCCATTCTCACCTCGTCGATGGAGAAATCTCCTTCAGGTCCCACCAATACGGTGATGTCCTCTCCTTCGTCGCCCAAGTCAGTCCGTTGTATTTCCGTGAAGAAGTCTTGCTTGGCAATCTCCTCATAACAATGGCAGATGAATTTTCTTCCCGGTCGGGGGGTATTGATGAATTCCTTAAACGATCCAAGTGGATTGATGACAGGTTTCCAAGGCTTGCGGCTCTGTTTGACGGCACCAATCACAATCTTGTCGAGCCGCACCGTTCTGAGCATCTTGCGCTCAGAAAACTTACAGTTGAGGAAGCTCACCTCGTCGAATCCTATTTCCGTAGCCTTCTCCACCATCCATTCGATGCGGTCCATCATCTTGGTTGGAGCGATGGCCAGATGGATATGACCCTTCCACGTCTTCTTCTGCGGCAGCGTTTCCTGTATCTCATACATACATCTCTTGGTGGCGGCAATCGTCACGATGGCCCGATAGAAGGTTCCCTCACCATCCATGAGGAACATCTCGTCGCCACTTTTCAGTCGCAACACCCGCAGGGCATGCATCGCCTCGTCAAGGGGCAATTCTGTTTCGTCACCCGCATTGGGTACATAAAAATATCTGGCTTCTTTCATACGTGGAAATGTGAAATTCTTATGGTCTATTCTTTTTTGCTTTTCCTTTTCTTCAACTCTTGGCTGATGTGGTTGGCCAACTCGTAGTTTTCCTGCTCGATGGCTTTTTCAAGGGCATCTTTGAGCATTTCTTCGGATATGGCGTTGATGGGGAGGCCAAGACTCGAGGACTTGGGAAGGAACGGAACACTTTGACGGGCAAAAAGTTCACTGGAGATATAGATGGGCCAATCGCCAATGTGGGCAATCAGCAATCCGTCGCTCGCCCTGATTTTATATTTCTCACCCGATTGCTCGTTGACCACCACCGTTTGGTAAACGCCATCTTGGATGTCCTCAATCGTGATGTTATAGCTTGCGGTAGAGTCTTGTTGCAAGACTTTGAGCAGCACCTCCGGCAACAGTCGCATATTGTCCAGGCCGGGTGTCGTACGGATACGGAATTGCGAGGCGGTCTGCATGTCGCATACAACCACCAACTGCCGGGTGTCCAGCAGGTCGGTCAACACGATAAGCCCTGTCTCCTTTGTACCGCGTATTTCACTCAATCCTCTATAATGCAACTGCATCATGACCTATGCCTCCTTCTTGTATTCTTCTGGCTCTTTGTGCTTTGCCTTGAAAACCAAGGCGAAAAGCACTCCAACAACGAGAGCGTATCCGGCGAAAATCAACCAGCATGCACGCCAGTTGCCTAGCAGATAGCCGTCTTCGTTCCACTGGCAATAGTGGTTGATCACCTCTCCTGCCAGCAATGTTCCGATTGTGGCGCCGAGGCCATTGGTCATCAGCATGAACAGTCCCTGTGCAGACGCTCTGACTTTGACGTCACATTTCTGGTCGACAAACAAACCTCCCGACACGTTGAAGAAATCGAACGCCACACCATAGACGATGCAGGACAACACAAACAATATCACACCGGGGAAGGCTGGGTTGCCCACACCGAAGAATCCGAAACGCAACACCCATGCGAACATGGCGATGAGCATCACAATCTTGATGCCGTAACGTTTCAGGAAGAATGGAATCAGCAGAATGCACAAGGCTTCAGACACTTGGGAAATGGACACCAGCAGCGTAGCGTTGTTGGCGGCGAAAGTGTCGAGCATGGCAGGATCGCCCTTGAAGCTAGTGATGAACGGAGTGGCATATCCATTGGTCACCTGCAGGGACATGCCCAACAGGCAGGAGAAGATGAAGAACATCGCCATCTCCTTGGTCTTGAATAACTTGAAGGCGTTGAATCCCCACATCTCAGCCATGGTCTGGTTCTCTTTCTTGATAATCTTGCACTGGGGCAGAGAGAAACAATAGAGGAAGAGCAGAATGCCCATCAGACCGGACATGAGGAATTGATAATGGGTGTATTGGAACTTGTTGGCGTTCTCGCTCAGCATGAGGGAGAATGATCCGTCATTGATGGTTGCACAATTCACAAACCACATGATGACGATGAATCCTACAGTGCCGAACACGCGGATAGGCGGAAAATCCTTGACGGTGTCCAGTCCGTGGTCTTTCAAGATGGTGAATGCCGTGGTATTCGACAATGCCAATGTCGGCATATAGAAGGCCACACTCAGTGTGTATACAGCGATAAACGTGGCTTCGTCAGGCTTTTCAGCAGCTTGTCCCATGCAGAACAAGCCCACCATAGCCAAGCCTGCCACCAAATGGCAAATGCCCAACAGCCGTTGGGGCTGTATCCATTTGTCGGCTACGATACCCATGAGGGTCGGCATGAAGATTGACACGATGCCTTGGATGGCATAAAACCACGAAATTTCGGCACCCATACCGGCTCTGCCCAAGTATTGGCCCATAGAAGTGAGGTAGGCTCCCCAAACGGCAAATTCGAGGAAGTTCATCACTGCTAATCTAATCTTTAGATTCATAATATTAAATCAGTCCTTAGTTGTTCTTTTTGTTCAGCTCGGCCACACGAAGTGAGCCGTGGCTTATAGGGTGCAAAGATAGTGCAAATCGAAGACAATACAAAATAAAAAGCCTTGATTTTTATTTTTATTGTTGAGATGCAGTCTATCTTATTTAAAGAAAAATCAAATTACGTTGCTGGCAAAAAATATTTACGTTTAATACTGCTCTTCCATGTTGTCGGGGCCTTCGTGAAATGCTTTTCCTTGTTGCTGCAATTGAGTCGATGGCCTTATCATGTATGTGTATAAATAAGTTTTCTCGATTTATTTGCAACTTTTGTCACCGCTGCCATACGATACTGATAGTCAATCTGTTATGGATGGCAGATGTATGCCATCATCTGCCATCCATCTGTCACCCGCCATCATTGTTCCCGATAGCTGTAAACCAGACTTGTTGGATGTCTCAAATGGCAGTTGAACAAAGTGTTCCACGGCCTTGAACAAAAAGTTCAAGCATAGAATCCTTTTTTGAACTCGTTTCTGTGATGTTTCGTGAGTGTTTGGCATGGTGGCAGATATTTTATTGTCATCCTATATTTGCCACCCATAAAGCGCAGAAAATCAAACATATATGACGAATGGTGGCAAAATGGCAAATCTAAAGAAAAAACTATAATATAGGGCGTAATGGAGGTCTTGGATATAAACAAAAAAGATTGACTGTCTCGCGACAACCAATCTTCTAATTAACCTTAATAATCTAATACCATGAAAAACACGTTGCAAAGTTATTCTTTTATTTATATATGTGCAAGTGTTTCCCTAAGTAAATCAGATTTTATAACTTTATTTAAATGTTTTACCATTCCATTTAAGCTCTTTTTGCACTAATAGCGTTTTTAGACGCTTTTGTTGATCCTTGTCAGTCAAGGGGATGGAAAGGCTGATTTTCATATTGGGGCTGCCAGGTGCCAATGACGCCCGTGACATGACCATCGTGAGTTGCGACTTCAGTTCTGTATAGGCAGTTTCCGAAAGCGTGTCTGGTTTTTGTAGGAGTGTTTCGGCCATGGCTGGCAGATTGATGGTTTTCACCAAGTTCCAATCCGCATCATACAGCGTGGCGGTGCTTTCTCCTTCGGGGGCGGTAAAGGTGCGGACCACGCAGACCTCACGTTTTCCTCCGTCCGTGTCCAAAGCTTTGAGCTGGAGCATTGTGGCTTGGTTGAGCTTCACTTGCATGAAATCTGCGGTCAGCGTGTCGAGCACAGTTGTTTCTCCAAAAAGGTTCTTCACCTCTACTTGTGCGTTGCCGCCGTCCACAAGTGTCCTTTTCATGTCGTCGTCGAGATATTGCGTCATCTTCGACGGCATGCTCATCCACAGACTCTTCATGTCCTGTGCTTTTGTGGGCGCAAGGTGGAGGAGGCTCAGTATGACCAAGGCTACCTTCAAACGGTTTGTCGCTTTCATGGGCCTATTCCTCTTCGTAGTCGTCAGCCATGCCTTCGGCTTCGAGACCCAAATCCTCGGGATTCTCGTCGAAAGTGGTGCGATAGCTCTCCTCGGTGAGCTTGTCCTCGTCGAAGTCGTCCTCGTCCTCATCGTTGTAGTTGTCCTCGTTCTCGGGCAAGTCCTCGTCTTCGTCCTCGTTGTAGTTGTCGTCCTCGTTGAGCTTCTCCTCGTCATATTTTGACTTGGGCTTTTCTTCCTCGGGCTTCTCCTTGGCAAAGATAGCCTCCACCCATGATCCCTTAGGAATCTCGAGCACTTCAAATCCGTCGGCGATTTTCTTCTCATACATTCCGCCCTTCTTCTTCAGTCTGTCGGCAGGCAGGGTGGTGGTGCTGATGTCGAATCCGCGCTGGATGATGTCCTGGATGCTCTGAGACAAGCTGTCCCAACCACCACCGAAATTGCGGTCGATGACCTCAAGCAGTTTGGCGGCAGAAATGTGGTGGATATTCTCATAGGTGAGGTCGGTGACGCGGACAATGGGCTTCTTCTTGATGGCCCACTTGCTGTTGCTGTCACCCATATTAAGGTTGTTCACCTTGAAGCCTCTTGCTTCATATTTCTTGATGACTTCAGGCTTGTCTATTTTCACCTCTTCCATTTCGAATGCAGAGCGGAGCACGTCGATATAATGGCGCATGTTGTCCTTCATGTCGGCGTCTTTCTGGGCTTCTTCCCAAAAACGGAAAACATCGTTTTCAGTGATCTCCCACACATTGCTTTTGTTTAATGTTTTGAGGCTTAGTGTTTTCTTGTCTTGTTTCATATATTATAAGATGTGTTTTTGTTTCTTTACTGAATATTCTTGGATGTTTTTGATGGGTGCAAAAGTATATACTTTATCTCTTATTCACAAGTTTTTCATACAGAAATTTTGTGTATATCCTTTATATTTTCTACTTTTGCATGAAGTTAAATACGGGCGTTCTGACTTTGCTGCCGGGACGTTTTTACTTTGTAGACAGAGACAAGACTATGAGTGAACCTTTAGCAGAGCGCATGCGGCCACGCACGCTTGACGATTATATAGGACAGAAACAGCTGGTGGGCAAGGATGCCGTGCTTCGGAAAATGATAGAGGCACGGCGTGTCTCCTCGTTCATCTTGTGGGGCCCTCCGGGAGTGGGCAAGACCACACTGGCACAGATAGTGGCCCATGTGATGGATGTGCCGTTCTACACACTGAGTGCGGTGACCAGTGGTGTGAAGGATGTGCGCGAGGTGATAGACAAGGCAAAAAACGGCAGGTTTTTCAACCAGGGCAATCCGATTCTCTTCATCGACGAGATCCATCGTTTCAGCAAGAGCCAGCAAGACTCTTTGTTGGGTGCGGTGGAGAAAGGTGTGGTCACCCTTATCGGTGCCACAACAGAGAATCCGTCGTTTGAGGTCATCCGTCCGTTGCTCTCCCGCTGCCAACTGTTTGTGCTCAAGTCGCTTGAGAAAGACGACTTGCTTGAACTCCTGCACCGGGCGATAGCCAAGGATGTGGTGCTCAGCAAGATGAACATCACGCTCAAGGAAACCGATGCAATGATTCGTTATAGTGGTGGCGATGCGCGCAAGTTGCTCAATATCCTGGAGCTTGTCGTGGAGTCGGCCAACTCCAACGATGTTGTCATCACCGACGATTTGGTTGTGAGCCGTTTGCAGCAGAATCCCCTTGCCTACGACAAGGGCGGCGACATGCACTATGACATCATTTCGGCCTTCATCAAGAGCATCCGCGGCAGCGATCCCGATGCCGCCCTCTATTGGTTGGCCCGGATGATAGAAGGAGGGGAGGACCCGCAGTTTATCGCCAGGCGATTGGTCATCAGTGCCTCTGAAGACATCGGTTTGGCTAATCCCAATGCCCTGTTGCTGGCCAATGCTGCCTTTGACGCCGTGATGAAAATCGGTTGGCCGGAGGGGCGTATTCCCCTTGCCGATGCCACCGTCTACCTGGCCACCAGCCAGAAGAGCAATTCCGCCTATCTGGGCATCGACCGTGCGCTCGCCTTGGTGCGTGAGACCGGCAACCAACCAGTGCCGCTCCATCTGCGCAACGCTCCTACCAAGCTGATGGCAGACCTTGGCTATCATGACGGCTACAAATACTCGCATGATTATCCCGGTCATTTTGTGGTTCAACAATATATGCCGGATGCGCTGAAAGACAATAGAATATGGAATCCTCAGCACTCTCCATCCGAGGAGAGACTCTATCAGCATATGGTGGAATGTTGGGGAGAAAGATTTAAGAAATAGAAATGGAAGAAATGAATATCGTGATTCTTGACGGCAATGCCGCCAATCCGGGCGACCTTTCTTGGGAACCCTTGAAGGCTTTCGGCCGACTGACTGTCTATCCTCGTTCCGCAGCTTCTGAGGTGGTGGAGCGGGCCAAGGAGGCAGATATTATCCTGACCAATAAAGTGACGTTCTCAGAAGACGTGTTCCGCTCGTTGCCCCGTCTGAAATATTTGGGTATTCTTGCCACAGGCTACAACATTGTCGACCTTGAGGCGGCGAGCCGGCATGGGGTCACCGTGACCAACATTCCGGCCTACAGCACCGACAGTGTGGTGCAGATGACGTTCGCCCAGATCCTCAACATCACCAACCGTATTGGACACTATGCCCAGGAGGCGCGTGACGGATGCTGGAGTCGCAATCCGGATTTCTGCTATTGGGACACGCCGCTCATGGAGTTGTCGGGCAAGACCATGGGTGTTGTCGGTTTGGGACATATCGGAATGAAGGTGGCACAACTGGCACGAAACTTCGGCATGGATGTGTTTGCCGTGACCAGCAAAAACTCAGCCGAATTGCCCGATGGCATCCAAAAGACCACATTTGAGGGACTGCTCGGTGTGAGCGACATTCTTTCACTTCACTGTCCGCTCACTGACCAGACACACGAACTCATCAACCGCCGCACGCTCTCCATGATGAAACCCACTGCCATCCTGATCAATACGGGCCGTGGTCCCTTGGTCAACGAGGCAGATGTGGCAGCGGCGCTTGTCGAAGGGAAGTTGGGGGCCTATGGCGCAGATGTGATGTGCCAAGAACCTCCTGCTGCCGACAATCCTCTGTTTACGGCTCCCAATGCCTATATCACACCCCATATCGCTTGGGCAAGCATCGAGGCGCGCAGCCGATTGCTCAATATTGCCTTTGAGAATATCCGTGCCTTCCTTTCGGGAAAGCCACAGAATGTAGTCAATTCCTAATCGCTATGCACTATACCGACCCTGCTTTCGCCCAGACACTACAGAAGGTTCTCGAGTTCTTGGGCACTTTCGCTTTTGCCATCTCCGGCATCCGGCATGCGGCAGCCAAACACTTCGACTGGTTTGGTGGCTTTGTCTGTGGCGTGGCAGTGGCCATCGGTGGCGGAACCATCCGTGATGTGATGCTCGGCACCACACCTTTTTGGATGACGTCACCATTCTATATCGTCTGCACGGCATTGGCGCAGGTCATTGTCATCGTGTTTGCCAAGAGCATGAAACGTCTTGACAATGCGTGGTTTCTGTTCGACACCTTGGGCTTGGCGCTCTTCAATGTAGCTGGCATCCAAAAGACTTTAACTTTCGGTTTCCCTTTCTGGGTGGCGATTATCATGGGCTGCATCACGGGGGCTGCCGGTGGCGTAATCCGTGATGTGCTGCTCAACAATGAGCCTGTCATCTTCCGGAAGGAGATTTATGCGATGGCATGCATCGCTGGTGGTGTGGTCTATTGGCTGTTGACGATGCTTCAAGTGGACATGGGCGTCTGTGCGATTGTCACATTTCTTGTCGTCTGCCTCATCCGTTTTCTTGCTGTCCGTTACCACATCTCCTTGCCCATCCTCCGTGGAGAAGAGTAGTGCTCATCCTTTTCGTTTGATGATGAAGGCTCCAAGTCTGTGTTGTATACCCTTGTGGTTGATGGACCGCAAGAGATATATTCCTTCTGCTATATGGCTGATGTCTACACGACTGCTGTAGCGCAGGGTGGTGACGATGCGTCCCGGAAGGTCTTCTATCACAATGTATTCCGCATCCAACGCTGCGCTTGTTTTCGGCAACAGTAGTTTGTTGCCGTCATTTTTCAGCCACAGTTGTCTGTGGACAGCGTTTTGTCCTTCAGCTTCTTGCAGTGCCTTGCTCTCGTTGCCATAACGGTCGAGAGTGGTCACGGCATAGTGCATGCCATCTATGGTGTTCAACTGCTGGTGGGTGTCCATCGTTCGTGGCACAATCAGGTTTCTCGCGTCATTGATGTCCACCGGATATTGGCGCGAGGCATAGACATTATATAATAGGTAAGGAGCACCGCTATGGTTTTGCGGGGCAGTCCAAGAAAGGGTTGTCTGCTGGCTTGTCGATTGAATGTCCAGTCCTTGGGGAGCGTCGGGCAACTCATGTCGTTCCCAAGTCATGGCAGGAATGAGGGCAGGGTAGAGGTTGAAGGTGCGCGCTGTGAAGTCATAGATGCCCTTGACATTGTCGGTGAAAAACTTGCTGCGGAAGAAGGCGTGCCCCATGCCGTATTGCCGTGACACCTCCATTTCCCGTGTGATGCTTTCCAAAGGCCAGTCTTTTTCTTTGGGATGCATGAAATAGATGCCCAGTCCGGGCACGACGATGCGGCCATGGCTTTGTTCTTTCCAATCGATGGCGAACGGGAAGAAGTTGTTGTCCTTGAAATACATCATCGGGAACAGTTCATCCATCAATCCTTCTTTCAGCCAGTTCTGCGCATCTTGGCACACCGTGGTGCGGGCGTTCCAACCATGGCTCCAGTATCGTGCCAGGTCGTCGTGTTTGCCGATGGGCGAACAACTCATCTTCACCCAAGGCTTCTCTTTCTTCACCACATCGTGTATTTGACGGACAATCTCGGTGATGTAAGCTCTTCCTTGAGGTCGGCTCACCTTGATGTTCCAAGTCTCGGGATAGCGGATATAGTCGAGATGGATGCCGTCGACATCATAGTTGTGGACAATCTCTTGGCAAATCCTTGCCAGATAGGGTGCTGTCTGAGGATTCTCCGGATTCATATATCCCTCTTGACCAATACGCTTTAGAAGTGTAGGCTGCGTCTTTCTCAGAGCGGTACATCCCGGTCCATTCCATTTGCCAACCGGCATGGTCACCACCCATGCGTGCAGTTCCATCCCCCGCTTATGACACTCGTCGATGGCAAAAGCCAGGGCATCGTAGCCAGGACTGCGTCCGGGAAATCCCGAAAGACAACCGTCCCAGGGTTCGATGGCGGAGGGATAGATGGTGGTAGCGCGCACTCGGGCTTGCAGCAACACCGTATTGATGCCAGCCTCTTGCAGCCGGTCCAAGATATCGCACAATTCTTTCTTCTGCTTGTTGGCCGACCGCTCCGACTGGGCATAGGAGTGAGGCCAGTCCAATCCGCCGATAGTTGTGAGCCACACGGCTCTCACCTCATGCTTCGGAGGCAGTATTTGGGGATTGTAGAAGACTGTTTGAGCATGGTCGGGAAGGCAAAACAAAACAAGAAAGAGCAAAGCGATGAGGCTTTGCCGTGAGAATATGTATGTTTTCATATTTGGATTATGCAACTTTTGTAATAATTTGTGTACAAAGGTACGGATATTTTTTCTTTTGTCAAATATAATATGTAATTTTGCATGGAATTTAAACAAACAATGTAATGATATCTTTTACAATCGCCCTTTTAGCCCTCGTGACGGGTTATTTGATTTATGGCCGTTTTGTTGCCCATGTGTTTGGACCCGATGACCGTCCGACCCCTGCCGTAGCCGATGCCGATGGTGTCGACTTTTTGGTGCTTCCAGGTTGGAAAATCTTTATGATACAATTTCTTAACATCGCCGGTACAGGCCCTATCTTTGGCGCCATCATGGGTGCTTGGTATGGCCCGGTTGCCTATCTGTGGATTATCTTTGGATGTATTTTTGCGGGTGCCACCCACGACTACCTCTCCGGAATGTTGTCGCTGCGCAATCATGGTGCCGGACTGCCCGAGTTGGTCGGCAAGTATCTTGGCAAGACTACCAAAGAAGTGATGCTGGTCTTCTCGATACTGTTGCTGATGATGGTGGGTGTGGTGTTCGTCTATAGTCCGGCTATCATCCTCAACGGTATGTTCGGTGAGGATCCGGCTGTGAACGTGACACCGCTGCTGATTATCATTGCCCTCATTTTCTTATACTATATCATTGCGACACTGCTTCCTATCGACAAGATTATCGGCAAGATTTATCCCTTGTTCGCTTTTTCCTTGTTGTTCATGGCTGTGGCTCTGCTCGTGGTGCTCTTCATCAAGATGCCAGCCCTGCCGGAGTTGTGGTCGAATCTTGGCTCCAGCAATCTCAACCAGCCCGCGTCACTCTTGGGCACTGAGAACTTTATGGCCAAGAATCCACTCTTCCCAAGTCTCTTCATTACGATAGCCTGTGGTGCAATCAGTGGTTTCCATGCCACTCAGAGTCCGTTGATGGCCCGTTGCATGAAGTCAGAACGCCAAGGTCGTCCTATTTTCTATGGTGCCATGATTACCGAAGGAGTGGTGGCACTGATTTGGGCCACAGTATCCATGTATTTCTTCTACTATGGTGGATGGCGCGAGGTGGTTTCACCTGATGTCGTGGAGAAGTTTATCGCACAGGCTCAGACCGATGGTGGAAAGACCTTGGTGCAGTATTTTGACGCACCTACTGTTGTGAAGAGTGTCTGCGACGGCTGGCTCGGTGTGTTTGGTGGCGTGTTGGCGATCTTGGGTGTGGTGGCAGCTCCTATCACCAGTGGAGATACCGCTTTCCGCAGCGCTCGACTGATTATTGCTGATTTCCTGCATATGGAACAGCATTCCATGCGCAAGCGTCTGCTGATAAGTCTTCCAATGTTTGGTGTGGCTGTGCTGATGTTGGTATGGCAGATGGAAAATCCTGATGGCTTCAATGTGATATGGCAGTATTTCGGATGGTCCAACCAAACCATGTCTGTCTTCACCTTGTGGACCCTCACCGTCTTCTTGGTCCGCAGTCGCAAGCCCTTCATCATCACACTCGTACCGGCTCTGTTCATGACCGCCGTGTGCTCTACGTTTGTCCTTGTCAGCAAGCAGGCACTTGGCCTTCCGCTTACCATCGGTTATGGCATCGCTGCGGGCATCATTGTGGTGGCGCTTGTCTGGTTTGTCGTTTGGTATCGTAAAGCTAATATCAAAGGAACCAAGACTCCAATCGAATAGATTATCATTTAAAGAATAAATAAATATGAAGAAACTTTTTCTGTTGATGGCATTCTTTGCCACGACGTTGTTTGCCAACGCCCAGTTTGAACAGGGCAAGTTATATGCGGGAGCCTCCCTTTCAGGTCTTGATCTGAACTACAATGGAGCTGATGGCTTGAATCTTGGCTTCGATGCCAAGGTGGGCTATCTTTTTGCCGACAATCTCATGGCCCTTTCGCAGGTGTCCTATCAGCATGACGGAAGTGACGCGGTGGCTGACCATTTCACTTGGTCTGTGGGCGGACGATACTACATCATCCAGAACGGACTGTTCTTGGGTGTCAATGCCAAACTCGTGCACGCCAATCACAACTATAACGATGTGATGCCGGGCTTTGAGTTGGGCTATGCCTTCTTCCTCAGTGGCAAGTGTACCATTGAACCATCGGTCTATTACGACCAGTCTTTCCGCAAGCACAGCGACTTCTCGACCATCGGCTTGCGCATTGGCTTCGGCTTCTACTTCTAACAGATAAAGATGTATAACACATATCCCTCGCAGTTGCTTGAAAAGGCTGTGAGCGAATTTTCCAAACTTCCCGGCATCGGGCGCAAGACGGCCTTGCGCCTGGTGCTGAATATGCTCCGCCGTACGGATGACGAAGTGAACGCCTTTACACAGTCGTTGACCCGCTTGAAGAGCGAGGTCCACTATTGCCGGGTGTGCCACAACATCAGTGACACAGACCTTTGTCCTATCTGTTCGGATCCTCGCCGCGACGCCTCTCAGGTATGCGTGGTCGAGAATATCCAGGATGTGATGGCTATAGAGAATACCCAACAATATCATGGTCTCTACCATGTGTTGGGAGGCATCATATCGCCCATGGACGGTATCGGTCCTGGCGATTTGCAGATAGACAGTCTGGTGAAACGTGTGGAGATGGGTGATGTCAGTGAGGTGATTCTCGCTTTGAGCAGTACGATGGAAGGAGACGCAACCAACTTCTACATCTCCCGCAAACTCTCTCCGCTTCATGTCAAGGTCAGTGTCATCGCCCGGGGTATTTCTGTAGGTGATGAATTGGAGTATACGGATGAGGTGACGTTGGGCAGAAGTATCCTTAATAGAACACCCTTTAATGTATGATGAAAAGAATTAGCAAAATACTGAAACTTGAGCTTTGGATTTCGGTTGTTCTTTCCGCAGTAGTCGTGACGCTCTATGAGAACAATGTTCTCTTGATGGGCGGGTTGGCAGGTGATGCGGGAGCTGAGTTCATGGTCACCACCCTGATGGAATTGTTGACCATCTGCTTCATCCCTTTGTCGATGCGCCTTTTCCGTTTTGGCTCTGTGCGCAGACGCTTACAGGAAGGCAGCGACAGACAGCGCCTTGCCTGGGCCTCCCTGCGGATGCTGATGCTGTGTGTGCCGATGGTGGTCAATACCTTATTTTATTATTGGTTCGGCTTGAAGGTTGCCTTTGGTTACATGGCGATTATCGGGCTGATATGCCTCTGCTTTATCTATCCCACAGAGGCGAGATGCAAGAGCGAATTCACCGAATAACCAGTGCAGATGAACAAGATAAAACTTTCTGTAGTTATTGTCAACTATAATGTGAAGCATTATCTTTGCCAATGTCTTGACAGTCTCCAACGGAGCCTTGATGGCATCCCGTCGGAAGTGATTGTCGTTGACAACCATTCTCATGACGACAGCGTGAAGTTTCTTCAACCGCTCTTTCCCGATGTGCGCTTCATTGCCAGCATGCGCAATCTCGGTTTTGCGCGTGCCAACAACATTGCCATCCATCAGTGTCAAGGCGAATATATACTGTTGCTCAATCCCGACACCTTTGTCGGCGAGCATACCATCTCCGAATGCGTGTCTTTCATGGATAGTCATGAAGATGCCGGAGCCTTGGGTGTGAAGATGCTGGGTGTAGATGGCAAGGCGGCGATGGAATCCCGTCGCGGTATTCCTTCACCGATGGTGGCGTTTTATAAGATGTGTGGCTTGTGCAACCGCTATCCGCAGAGCCATCGGTTTGGTCATTATTATATGGGTTATCTTTCTTGGGACGAACCTGCGCAGATAGAAGTGGTGAGCGGTGCTTATTGTTTCCTGCGCAAGAAGGCAATAGAACAAGTGGGCGCATTGGACGAAGACTTCTTCATGTATGGTGAGGATATCGACCTTTCCTATCGTATACTCAAGGGAAGCTACCACAACTATTATCTGCCTTCCAAGATTCTTCACTACAAGGGGGAGAGCACTGTGAAATCCAGTTTCCGCTATGTTCATGTTTTCTATGAGGCGATGCTCATTTTCTTCCGCAAGCACTATAGCCATCTTAATCTCTTCCTATCAGTTCCGATCAAGAGCGCTATTTTTGTGAAAGCGTGCATAGAACTTGTCCGGATGCAGATGGGACGTATGCGGAAGATGCTCGGCTTTTACCGCCGACGCCGGTTGTCTGACAGGCAGTTTGTGTTTTTGGTGAGTAAGGATGCTGCATCGTGTTGCCGTCGTATTATGGCTGACAATGGATTGGAGGGACATGTCTATGTGGTGGATCAAGGCTTGCTAAAAGATGGACATCATGATGCCAGGGTGGCTTTGCCTTCAGGGCAAGTCTTTGTGGTTTATGATACAAGTGCTTATTCTTATGGCACGATACTCACGCTGTTGTCAAGAAATTCCCAACCACAAGTCCAACTTGGTACCTTTTTACCAAAGAACAATATTATCATAACTTCAGAAGAAATATATCAATGATGGAAGACGATGTTCCCAGTGTTTGGCTACGGGCCATGGAACTTGACGATCTTGACTTGCTCTATCAAGTGGAAAACGATACCGACCTTTGGCGCGTCGGGTCAACCAACGTTCCTTATTCCCGACAATTCTTGCGTGATTTCATTTTGCGCACTACCGGAGATATCTATACCGACAAGCAAGTGCGTCTGATAGCCGATGACCAGTTCGGTACACCAGTCGCCATTGCTGACATTGCGGATTTTGACCCAGGTGATCGCAGGGCAGAAGTGGGATTGGTTGTGCTGCCACTTTATCGCGGACAAGGATTTGGCCGGGCCACCATGGTGCGCTTGATGGACTATGCACGCACCACGCTTCATCTTCATCAACTGATAGTCTATGTCGGGGTGGACAACAGAGCGTCGCGCAACTTGTTTACCAGTTTGGGATTCAGTGTTGCGGGCAGGCTCAAGGATTGGGTGTATGATGGAGAATCATACCATGATGCCTTGGTCATGCAAGTTTTTTTGTAAAAAACTCTTCGAAAGTTTTGTATGTACAAAAAATATTACTACCTTTGCATCCGCAAACAGAAAAGGTGCTGAATGGTGCGTTAGTTCAGCTGGTTAGAATGCCTGCCTGTCACGCAGGAGGTCACGGGTTCGAGTCCCGTACGCACCGCTCAATATTTTTGGGTGTGTTAGTTCAGCTGGTTAGAATGCCTGCCTGTCACGCAGGAGGTCACGGGTTCGAGTCCCGTACACACCGCAGAGGGGATATCTCATGGAGATGTCCCCTTTTTTAATGTATGTTCGGCAGCGTTTTGTTATCGTGGTCGCTCTGTTCTCAAGACTTGCGAATAATGGAATCTGTTGAGGTGAACTTTATAGTATGAAACAGTCAAGTATTTTTCAGCGTCCAGTATGGGTATCGGTATTCGCCCTCACGGCGGCGATAGCATGGGGATGGGCTTATCCTCTCATCAAGTTGGGAATGACGGAGTTTGGCATTTTGCCCGATATGACGGGGTGTAAGATGCTTTTTGCTGGCATCCGGTTTTTCTTGTCGGGGTTGATTATCCTTGCCATGGCTAAGGTGTCCAAGCGTTCATTCAAGGTGAGAAGTAATACTGACTGGTGGTTCATTCTGCTTTTTTCGTTGCTCAATACCACCTTGCATTATGCTTTCTTTTATTTCGGACTCTCGCATAATGCGGGTGCTCGGTCTGCCATCCTCAATTCAATGAGTGTCTTTCTGGTGGTTTTGTTCGCTTGTGTGTTTTTCAAAAGCGACAAGTTGACCATGCGGAAAATCTTGGGCTGTGTGATAGGATTTGTAGGCATCTTGACCTTAAATCTTGGCGGTAAGGAGAGCGGACAGTTCACCTTTCTTGGCGATGGCATGATTATCTTGAATGCCTTATGCGGTGCCAGTGCCTCCTTGTTGATTAGAGGATTGGGCAAACGCGTGGATGTATTTGTAGGTACGGGATATTCTCTCAGTCTTGGTGGGTTGTTGCTGATGGTTCCGGGCGTGTTGGCTGGTGGAATGCTTCCTGTCGTTACTGTCTTTGGATTTATTGACTTGCTGCTTCTTATTGCTATTTCCACGGTAGGTTTCTCGCTTTATAACAAGTTGCTGAGTTGCAATCCTGTGGGCAAGGTCGCCATTTACAATTCGCTTATTCCAGTTGTCGGTGCAATCACCTCATGCTTCTGTTTGGGCGAGACGTTCTATTGGAAGTATGTCGTGGCAGGAGCTTTGGCAACGATAGGCATTTATATCATCAATAAAGGGAAAAAATAAGAGCCGCTCAGCGAGCGACTCTTTTCTTGATATTCTTAGTGTGTGGCTAACCACCACTCTGTTTCCAACTTGTCGGTCTGGATGGCGGGGTTGAGGCTTGGGTCTGAGCAGGTGATGCCGGAATACTGCCGGATGGGGCAGGGAACCACGTCGTTGGCGTTGTCATCGTAATAGCAATAGTTGTCGGTGTTGACTGCGTATGGAACCAACTTTCTGAGCGTTTGCTTGGCCTCGTTAAGCAGTGAGGTATTGTTGGCACAACGGGTGGCAAGATAGTCGCCTAAATCGTAGAACACGGGATGGCGGAAGCCGTCAAATCGTTGAAGTCCGGCAATCTGCAGTTCCGTCAGCGCAGATGTCTCCGCATTCACACGCTTCATGATAGAAGCAAAATTGTCGAGTTGGTCGCAGTCTATAAGTGAGAGCGTGCCGTATGGATAGGTGTAAGCCGTGTAGAAATCCTTGAATGCCGAGATGGCTTTTTCGTAGTCTGAATTGCCAAGCAGATATTTGAACATGGTCTGATAGGGGAGTCCTGCTCCCATAATCTCACAAGTGGAACCAATGAGTTTGTGCGTGCATGAACGCATCTCATAGGCTGTCTCGATGTTTGCCATGTAGCAATCGTCGAAAATCAGATATTTCAGTTTGCCGATGCCAGCTGCCGCCAGTCCCTTGGGCAGTTCCACATTTTCCATCCTATATTTGTCGCTGTTGCCACCGAAGGTACGTGTGCTGATGCCACTAATGCTATTTTTATGTATCCATCCGATGGCATGGCATCCGATAATCATAGCATAGTTCTTGGCGGGAGCAGTTGTTTTGGCAAGAGTAGCTATTTTTTGTATCAGTGTGCTTGAGGTGAAGTCGAGTGTACTGTTATCAAAGGTGGCCAGTGTGTCACTAACCGTCTTGTTGTTCAGATGACTATAGTGATATTGGATGAAATGAGAGATACGGCTGTTCTTACTGACAAAGACCAAAACTTTGTCATTACCCATACCTTTGTTATTGGTGATGACACGACGGATGGATGATAAGTTGGCTTGCAGTTCGTCGGTCAATTCATTTGCTGGACCCGTATAAGGCATATATATTAATAAGGTGGTTTCCGCAACATCCGGTTCGACGATATCCTTAGGCTGTTCTTCCGGAGATTCTGGCGAGTCATTGCTGCTGCAGGCGGTGAACATCAGAATTGTGAGTAATGAGAAAAGGAAAGTTTTCATGTTGTAAAAGGATTAGACGGGTAATAAAGAGGAAAAGGAAAGGGGAATCCTCACTTCCCATTTCGGAAGATATAAGGGTTCCCCTTCAAGGTATATAAAATTTATTTTTGCTTCTTGAGTTCAGCGATAGACTCCTTCAGTGCTGCAATCTTTTCCTCGGAGTCACTTTGCTTCTTGCGTTCCAAAGCCACAACAGCCTCAGGGGCATGAGCCACAAATTTCTCGTTGGAAAGTTTCTTCTTCACACCGGCGAGGAAGCCTTCGAGGTGTTTGAGCTGAGCCTCTTGCTTCTCGATTTCAGCGTCTACATCGATGAGCGCGCCGAGTGGTACGCAGAACTCGTCTGTGCCCACCATGAATTGTGCTGAGCCTGCAGGCTTCTCTGTTGCCACAGCGAAACTTTTCAGATTGGCCATCTTTCCGATTACGGCATCAAACTGCTTATAGTCGTCCTTGCCGATGACGAGGAGGTCGAGGGCTTCCTTCTGAGCGATGTTCTTTTGGTTACGTACAGTACGTACATTGCTGACAATTTCCTTTACACTCTCGATGTCGGCCACCAATTTCTTGTCAGCCTCAGTCGGAGCGGCAATTTCCAATTTCTCACGCATGATACTTGCATTCTCCTTGCGCTCGTAGAGGTGCTGCCACAATTCCTCGGTGATGAATGGCATGAATGGGTGCAGCATCTTCAGCAGCAGGTCGAAGAAGTGGAGAGTTGCGTCATAGGTTTGTTTGTCGATAGGAGAACCGTAAGCAGGCTTTACCATTTCCAGATACCAACTTGAGAACTCGTCCCAGAACAGACGATAAACTGCCATCAGCGCTTCAGAGATACGATATTTCTTGAACAAGTCATCCACCTCGGCATTCACGGTCTTCAGTTTTGCCTCAAACCATGCTACGGCTGTCTTGCAAGCTTCGGGCTGTTCGCCATCAGCCACCTGCCAGCCCTTAACAAGACGGAAGGCATTCCAAATCTTGTTGTTGAAGTTACGGCCTTGCTCGCAAAGACTTTCGTCGAAGAGAATGTCGTTGCCGGCAGGAGCAGAGAGCATCATACCCATACGCACACCATCGGCACCAAACTTGTCGATGAGCATGATAGGATCGGGTGAGTTGCCGAGACTCTTGGACATCTTGCGGCCCAGTTTGTCGCGCACGATACCCGTGAAGTACACATGCTTGAACGGCATCTTGCCTCTATACTCATAGCCCGCCATGATCATGCGTGCTACCCAGAAGAAGATGATGTCTGGACCTGTCACGAGGTCGGATGTGGGATAATAATAATTGATTTCCTCGTTGTCTGGATGGTTCACGCCATCGAATACCGAGATAGGCCAGAGCCATGAAGAGAACCATGTGTCGAGACAGTCGCTGTCCTGCTCCAGGTCTTCCGCTTTGAGTGAAGGATTCTGCTTCTGGGTTTCCTTGAGAGCCTCCTCAGCAGTCTCTGCCACTACAAAACTGCGCTTTCCATCTTCTGTCTGGAAGTAGTAGGCAGGAATACGGTGTCCCCACCAAAGCTGACGACTGATACACCAGTCCTTGATGTTCTCAAGCCAGTGGCGGTAGGTGTTCTTGTATTTAGGAGGATAGAACTGAATGTCGTCGTCCATCACAGGAGCCAAGGCGATGTCGGCAAAATGCTGCATCTTGAGGAACCATTGGGTGGAGAGTTTTGGTTCGATAGGCACATTGGTGCGCTCAGAGAATCCTACCTTGTTGTTATAGTCCTCAACCTTTTCCATGAGTCCAGCCTTTTCCAGATCGATGGCAATTTGTTTGCGCACGTCCATACGGTCCATGCCCACATACATGCCGGCAGCCTCAGAGATGGTACCATCGTCGTTGAAGATGTCGATGGTCTCAAGTCCATGCTTCAGACCGAGTGCATGGTCGTTGATGTCGTGTGCAGGTGTGACCTTCAGACATCCTGTACCAAACTCGATGTCTACATAGGAGTCCTCGATGACAGGAATCTCACGACCCACGAGCGGAACGATGACATGCTTGCCCTTCAGCCAAGTGTTCTTCACATCGTCGGGATTGATACACATGGCAGAGTCGCCCATGATGGTCTCGGGACGAGTGGTGGCTACCACTGCATAATATCCCTTTTCGTCCTTGTGCATCACATTGCCTTCGTCTACCTGCTTACAATCTTTCTCTACGACGCGATATTTCAGATAGTAGAGTTTTGAGTGCTCGTCTTTATAGATTACTTCCTCGTCGGAGAGGGCAGTCTGGGCTTTTGGGTCCCAGTTGACCATACGCACGCCACGATAGATGAGTCCCTTGCGGTAGAGATCGCAGAACACCTTGATGACACCCTTCGAGCGGGTTTCGTCCATGGTGAATGCGGTGCGGTCCCAATCGCAGCTTGCTCCCAAACGGCGCAACTGCTTGAGGATGATGCCTCCGTGCTCATGTGTCCAATCCCAAGCTTTCTCGAGGAACTGCTCACGAGTGAGGTCGGTCTTCTTGATTCCCTCTTGTGCCAACTTGTTCACCACCTTTGCTTCAGTGGCGATAGAGGCATGGTCTGTGCCAGGCACCCAACAAGCGTTCTTGCCCTCCATACGGGCACGACGAACGAGAATGTCCTGGATAGTATTGTTGAGCATGTGGCCCATGTGGAGCACGCCGGTCACATTTGGTGGCGGAATGACGACGGTGTAGGGTTCACGACCGTCGGGTTTGCTACTGAAAAGCTTGTTGTCAAGCCAGTACTGATACCATTTCGACTCCACTTCTTTAGGGTCATACTTACTTGCTAATTCCATGTTTATATTATTTTTATTTCTGTTATTATCTAATAAAACGGTGCAAAGTTACTGAAATTTCATGGAAAAGATGTATATTTGCAACATTAATTGATGTTTATTATGCATACAAGAGAAGAAAAACTGGAAGCGTTCGGGCGTTTGCTCGACGTCCTTGACAACTTGAGGGAGAAATGTCCATGGGATCGCAAGCAGACCAACGAGAGTTTGCGTCCCAACACGATAGAGGAAGTTTACGAACTGTGTGACGCACTCATCAACAACGACCGCAAGAACACTTGCAAGGAGTTGGGCGATGTGCTCGAGCATGTCATCTTCTATTCCATTATCGGTAGTGAGACGGGCGACTTCGACATTGCGGATGTTTGCAACAAGGAAGCGGACAAGCTTATCTTCCGTCATCCCCATATCTATGGCAACCAACATGCCGATTCTGCCGATGAAGTGCTGCAGAACTGGGAGCAAATCAAACTTAAGGAGAAGGACGGTAATGAGCGTGTGCTCTCAGGAGTGCCCCAAGCTCTGCCCAGTGTCATCAAGGCTTATCGCATGCAGGATAAAGCTCGCAATGTGGGTTTCGATTGGAAAGACAAGGATGACGTATGGGACAAGGTACGTGAAGAGTTGGGCGAACTGGAAGTGGAACTCAAGAAGGGAGACAAGGAACGCTCCACACAGGAGCTTGGAGACTTCCTTTTCAGTGTCATCAATGCAGCCCGCCTCTATCATCTCAACCCGGACAATGCCTTGGAGCAGACCAACCGCAAGTTCCGCCGTCGTTTCGACTATATAGAAGACCATTCCATCAAAATAGGAAAACCTCTCACCGAAATGACACTTGAGGAAATGGATCGGCTTTGGAATGAAGCCAAGGCCCTTGAGAAAAACGAACCTTCAAAACTCTAAAAACAGTAACCATTATGAAAAAGACATTTATCCTTGCAGCCCTGGCAACCTGCTTTGTTGCCGCCTGCCACAATGGGAAGACACAACAATCCTCTGACACAGATTCCTTGCAGACCGCCATCGAGGATGGCGACAGCACAGTCTATGGCGTATGTGGCGATGGTACCGCCATGCATACGCTACAACTCATCCAGGCTAATGGCGACACCATTAACTATCTCGTCGATGCAGATGTGGAAACGGACGTGCAGGGCGGACTGATGGTGGGCGACCGTCTTGCAGTGTTGGGTATGAAAAATGCGGATGGAGAAAACGAGGCCCGCTCGGTCATCAACCTCACGACACTCCTCGGCAAATGGACAAGTATCGACAAGAACTTTGAGATTCAAGAGGGTGGAGTGGTGCAGTCGTTCGTCAAGGCAGAGAGCCATCCTTATACCTCATGGCGTGTCTATAACGGTAAGTTGCTTCTCAACACAGACACTTTCAAGATTGACATGTTGGGTGCCGACTCTCTCTACTTGGAAAACAAGGCTGGCATCTTTGCCTATAAGCGCCAGAAGTAATACGACTCCTCACGATGGAACAGTTTAAGATACATATTCTCGGCTGTGGCAGTGCTTTGCCAACACTCAGACACTATGCCTCGTCACAGGTGGTGGAAGTGAGAAACAAACTTTTCATGGTCGATTGCGGTGAGGGCACGCAGATACAGCTGCGTCGCTCTCGTATCCGCTTCACCAAACTGAGTGCAGTCTTCATCTCCCATCTTCATGGCGACCATTGTTTTGGGCTGATTGGTATGATTTCCACATTCGGCATGTTGGGCCGCACCGCCACACTCAAGGTCTACGGTCCGAAGGAACTTGGCCCCATGCTCGACAGCATGATGGCTTTGTTCTGCCAAGGTTTGGAATTCAAGGTGGAGTTCCATGCCGTGGACACTACGCAGCAAGCGGTGGTCTATGAGGACAAGAGTGTGACTGTGGAGACTATTCCTTTGCAGCACCGCATTGATTGTTGTGGGTATCTCTTCCGTGAGAAGCCCACACTGCCACATATCCGTCGTGATATGATTGATTGCTACGAGATTCCGCTCAGTCAGATTCAAAATATCAAGAACGGGGCAGATTGGACTACTCCCGATGGTGAGGTTATCCCCAATTCCCGTCTGACGGAACCTGCCGATCCGCCTCGCTCTTACGCCTATTGCTCCGACACTCGCTATATGCCTCATTTGCATGAGCGGATAGAGGGTGTGAGCACATTGTATCATGAAAGCACATATCATTCACGTGATATAGCAAGAGCCAAGCTCTATTATCATTCTACGGCAGAGCAAGCAGCCATGGTGGCCCGCGATGCCCATGTGGGCAAACTCTTGTTGGGACACTACTCGGCACGCTATGACGATGAAAATGAATTGCTTGATGAGGCTCGCTCCATTTTCCCGGAAAGTTATCTCTCGGATGAAGGGAAAGTGTTCGATGTGTAGTTTATCGGATGGTTTAATCTGTTGAGTGTAACAGATTGAAAATTAAATGAATATAGAATAAAGAACAATAAAAACTTTAATGAAGAAATTTTCTCTGTCGGCAGCGTTGCTTGCCGCATCTCTTCTGACATCCACAGCGCAAGACAGACCGCTGTGGATGCGTCATTGTGCGATTTCGCCTGATGGCAAAAACATTGCTTTTAGTTATAAAGGTGACATTTTTACGGTTCCTTCTCAAGGAGGAAGGGCGCAGCAAATCACCTCCAATCCCGCTTACGATTCCTATCCTGTTTGGAGCAAAGATGGCAAGCATATCGCTTTCGCTTCCGACCGGAAGGGAAGTCTTGATGTTTGGGTGGTTTCTCGAGAGGGAGGTTCTCCCCGGAGACTGACTACCCATAGCGGTAAGGAGTTGCCGGTGGCTTTTCTCAATGACACCACCGTACTTTACACTGCAGCTGTAATGCCTACGGCGCAGTCTAACTTCTTTGCCAATTCTGATTTTCATCAGGTGTATCAGATAGGAATTCATGGTGGTAGACCCCATCTCTATTCCGGTCTTAACATGGAGTCTATCTCTATTAATGGCAAGGGTGACCTGCTCTATCAGGACAAGAAAGGATATGAGGATCCTTATCGGAAGCATCAGCAGTCGCCCATTGCCCGTGACATTTGGCTTCGGCAAGGCGATAAATACAGCCGATTGACAAACTTTGCCGGTGAGGATCGGAATCCTGTGTGGAGTTCAGATGGCAAATCGTTCTACTATCTCAGCGAGAAATCCGGTTCATTCAATGTCTATAAGCGCAGTGTCGCTGGAGGTGACGAGCGGCAGCTTACATCTTTTAAGAAGAATCCTGTGCGCTTTCTGAGTGTGGCGGACAATGGCACACTTTGCTTTGGGTATGACGGAGAACTCTATACACTGCGTGACGGAGAAACTCCCCATCGTGTGGAGGTTACGATAGTCACCGACAGCAATGATGATGATGTGGTGCGTCGAATTAACCGCTTTGGGGCTTCCGAGGTGAAGGTGTCGCCTAATGGAAAGGAAGTGGCGTTTGTGCTTCATGGGGATGTCTATGTCACCTCTATGGACTATGCCACGACAAAGCGTATCACCGATACACCGGAGCAGGAACGGTCCATCGACTTTGCTCCCGATGGCAGAAGTATTGTCTATGCTTCAGAGCGTGGCGGTTTGTGGCAAATCTATCTCACACGGATTAAGAATGCCAGTGATAAGCAGTTTACCTATGCAACAGATTTAGTGGAGGAAAAACTGACGGACTCCAAACAAACTTCCTTCCAACCGCTTTTCTCTCCTGACGGCAAGAGTGTGGCATTTTTGGAAAACCGTGGTACCTTGAAGGCAGTGGATGTCAGCACCCATTTAACACGCACCCTCATGGACGGCCAATACATCTATTCTTATAGTGATGGAGATGTGGACTATGCTTGGAGTCCCGACAGTCGTTGGCTTTTGTCGAGCTATATTGGCAAGGGTGGATGGCAGAGCGACGACATTGCCTTGGTCAACGCTTCTGGTAATGGTGAGATTCACAACCTGACCAACAGCGGATACAAGGACGGCAATGGCAAGTGGGCACTCGGTGGCAAAGCCATGCTTTTCACCAGCGACCGTGCCGGCTATCGCAGTCATGGCAGTTGGGGTGCGGAGCAAGATGCCTACCTCATGTTTTTCGATCAAGACGCCTATGACCGCTTCCGTTTGAGCAAGGAGGAGCGTGCCCTCTTCGATGAGGAACAAAAGGCGAAAGACGAAGGTAAAAAGGGCGAAAAGACAGAGGATGCGAGCAAATCTGCATCGAAGGGAAAAGGAAAGGCAAGCAAGAGTAATAAAAAGGACGACAAGAAGAAAGACGAGAAAACTGAGGAACAGAAACCGAAACCTCTGAAGTTTGATCTTGATAACTGTCGCGACCGCATTGTTCGATTGACGGTCAACTCTTCACATTTGGGTGATGCTGTGCTCAGTCCAGACGGCAATGTGCTTTACTATCAAGCTTCTTTCGAAGGTGGAGCCGACTTGTGGAAGCATGACCTCGTGGAGAATCGCACGGAGATATTTATGAAAGGCGTGGGCGGTGGTAGCTTGGTACCAGATAAAGACTTCAAGAATCTCTACTTGAATTCCGGCGGAAGCATCAAGAAGATAGATCTCTCCTCACGCTCTGTGAAGTCGATAGACTATGAGGCCCCGTTCAACTATCGTCCCTTGAAGGAGCGCCTGTATATGTTTGACCATGTGTGGCGGGAAGTGAAGGACAAGTTCTATGATCCGAAACTCCACAATGTCGATTGGGCAGGTTATCGCAAGGTGTACGAGCGGTATCTTCCTTACATCAACAACAACTATGACTATGCGGAAATGCTCAGCGAAATGTTGGGTGAGTTGAATGCCTCTCATACGGGTGGCAGATACTTCGCTCCAGGAGCATCGATGAGTACCGCTAACCTGGGTCTGTTCTTTGATGACACTTGGCGGGGCGATGGGCTTCGTGTGGAGGAAGTCATCAAGCGTGGTCCGTTTGCCGTTCGCAATACAGGAGTCACTGCCGGATGCATTATCGAGAAAATAGAAGGAGAGCCAATCGGTCGCAACACCGATTATTATCCCATGCTTGACGGCAAGGCAGGAAAGACTGTTCGCGTGTCGGTCTATGACCCCAAGACCAAGAAGCGTTTCGATGTGTCTGTCAAGGCTATCAGTACGGAAGCACTTAATGATTTACTTTACAGACGTTGGGTAGACCGCAATCGTGCTTTGGTGGATAGTCTTTCGCATGGCAGACTTGCCTATGTGCATGTGAAAGCCATGAACAGCGACAGCTATCGCACGGTCTACAATGATTTGCTCAACGACACTAACCGAAATCGTGAGGCTGCCATTGTGGACGAACGACACAATGGAGGAGGATGGTTACACGATGATTTGTGCACGCTTCTCAGTGGCAAGCAATATCAGACGTTTGTTCCTCATGGTAAGAAGATTGGCATTGATCCGTTTAACAAATGGACGAAGCCGTCTTGTGTGATGATTTGCGAGGATGACTATAGCAATGGTCATGGCTTCCCTTGGGTCTATAAGACACTTGGCATTGGTAAACTCATTGGAACACCTGTTGCGGGAACGATGACTGCCGTGTGGTGGGAACGCCTCATTGACAGCAGTTTGGTGTTCGGCATTCCTCAGGTAGGATGCCAAGGAATGGATGGTAAGTTTGGTGAGAACAACACGCTCCATCCTGATGTGGAGGTGTACAACACACCGGAGGATTGTCTCAAGGGAAATGATGAGCAGTTGAAGGCTGCCGTCAAAGAGATGCTCCGTCAGCTTGACAGCAAGAAATAGTTCTCTGTCTATACCATATTTCCGGGCAAGGTTTCCGTAGTTTGTAGTGGAAACCTTGCCCGGTTTTCTTGTTCTGATGCTATTCTATTTGTTGTTTTCACCTTATTATATATACAGAATGAAGGCAGCAAAGCTTATAGATAAATTTCAAGCATAAAATTTCTCAAAGTCATGGTTGTTGACTATCTTTGGATAAGATAGGCTGCACTTGGGAGAAGAAATAAATGAATTTATTTCGTTCTCCTCTCGATTTGCACTATCTTTGCATAAACTATATAATTCTTGATGGCACGAATTGAGGAAGAAAAACGGACGGTGGAACTGATGATACGGCTTTATTGCCGACATCATGAACGGAATGACAGTCTTTGTCGGGAATGTCAGGAAATGCTTGACTATGCTTGGCAACGATTGGACAGATGTAAGTTCGGCGAACAGAAAGGAACTTGCAAACAATGCTCTGTTCACTGTTATCGTCCGGACATGAGACAACGCATTGCCAAAGTGATGCGTTGGGCTGGGCCTCGTATGCTGATTTACCACCCCATGATGGCAATAAGGCATTTGTGGAGAGAAAGCAGATAATAGTGAATAGTGAGGGAGGAATAGGTAATGAATCCCTTGGCGTTTAGAAAATAGCAGGAATGGATAGAATGACTAAAGAGCAACGTCATCGTTGCATGGCCGCCATCAGAAGTAGGGACACAAAACCCGAGATGCTGGTGAGAAGATATCTCTTTGCCAGGGGATTTCGTTATCGGCTGAATCATCCTCGCTTGCCGGGCCATCCTGATTTGGTGTTGCGAAAATACAGAACTGCGATTTTTGTGAATGGTTGTTTTTGGCATGGACATGAAGGCTGTCCTTATTATCGTTTACCCAAGACGAACACAGAGTTTTGGAGGGCCAAGATTGAGCGGAACCGAGAGCGTGATAGGCAAGAGCAACAACGTTTAGCCGCCATGGGGTGGCACTGCATCACTATATGGGAATGTCAGTTGAAACCTCATCTGCGGGCACAAACATTGGACTCGTTGGCATTTACCCTCAACGAAATCTATCTTCAAGACCGTCAAATCCGCCCTTATCAGTTGCCTGAAGAGGAAGGGCAGATGGCTGCGGAGCCGGATGTTGACGATCAGTAAGTTCTTGTGAGAACCCGTTATTGGAGCAAAGGTTTCAGCTCCTGCTCATATTGTGCGGCATTCTTGAAGAGAATGGCTTTCATGCCGACAGCTCTTGCGCCCTCCACATTGGGCAGTTTGTCATCGGCGAAGACACATTCGTCAGCCTTGAGCGAGAATCGGTCGAGCAGGCAGCGGTAGATTTCGGGGTAGGGCTTGATGAGATGAACGTCGGAAGAAACCACATAGCCGTCCAGCATCTGCAGAATATCGAACTTTTTCATCACATCATAGACCACGCTACACCAGTTGGACAAACCATACAGTTTGTATCCTTTGTTGCGGTAGCGTGTCAGAAGATCGCGCATACCAGGCGTTTCTCCGATGACAAAATCCAGATACCGGTCGTGGAAGGTTTGGAGTTGGACTGCCCATTGTGGATATTGCTGTTGCGCTTCCTTGACGATGTCGGCAAACGGAATATCCTCTTTGTCACACTTGTCGATAAACGCTGGTGACAAGATGACTTTCTTGAATGCCTTCAGCTCGCTCTCATCCGTGAAAAAAGT